>JBASJP010000172.1:0-1986 GCA_049655345.1 Moraxellaceae bacterium | reverse complement strand
GTCTTCTTCAGCAGTGCCTCATGCCCCATGGCCACCACACGCTGCTTTTGCATCAGGCGCACATGATGGCGCGCGTTCACGTGCGCAATCTCATGGGCCAGGATGCCGGCCAGCTCGGCCTCGCTTTACACCATGGCGTACAGGCCACGGGTGACAAAGACATAACCGCCGGGGGCGGCAAACGCATTCACCGAGGGCGACTCGATCACGCCAAAGGTCCAGTTAAGATCCGAACGGCTGCTCTGCGAGGCCACATAACGCCCCACCTTGTTCACATAGGCCTGCAGCTTGTCGTCCTGCACCAGCGGGGCAGCACCCAGCAGGCGACCGGCAATTTCGCGGCCCAGCTTTTCCTCGTCGGCATCGGTCGGGTTGCCAGTAAGGGGGATCGAGGTATCGGACGGATTGGACGCATCGCTCTTCACGCCCAGCTTGTCACGCGCGATCTGGTCCAGCGCCTTCTTGTCCACCAGGCCGCCAAAGTCAAAGGCCGTGGCACAGCCACTGCCCAGCATGGCCGCCAGCAGTGCGGCCAGCAGCGGCAACCGCTGGAATACAGAACGGGATGACGAATATTCAACAACTGGATTGTTCATGAGCATCTCCCTCACTTCTTCGCCGGGGCAGGCAGCGGGCCGGCCTCGCGCGTGGTCAGCTTGCCCTGTTTGGCAAACGCATCGGCATCCTTGCGGCTGACACGAAACGTCTCGGCCTTGGCAATCTGCGTCTCGTCAAACGTTGCGGTGGTGAGTTCCTCGGTATCCAGGCCACGCACACCGGTGGTGGTGGTGACCTTGCCGGTGCCGGTACGGCCCGACGCCACATTGGCAAGGCCGGTTGCACTGCTGCCCGTTGCTGCTGCAGTGCGACGCACACTCAGCATGCGCACCCAGCCCGTCTTGCCGCCGGTCTTTACCTGATACCAGCCGCCGTTACGGGTGACGATATCCACCTTGCTGCCCGACTTTGCCTGCACCACCACGGTGGCATCGGCAAAGGGCTTGCTGCGCAGGGTTTCGGCACGGGTAAGCGTGCCGGTATCGGCAGCCAGTGCCAGACTTGCCGACATTCCTGTCGCCAGTGTCAGCGACACCGCCGCCAGCAGTTTGTTAAGACTCATGATGTCTTTTCTCCTTGTTCCAGCATGGCAACCGCAAACAGTGCCTGCCAGTCCTCCGGGGTTGCACCGCGAATGCGGCCTTCGGCACGGTGAATGGCCAGACGATCCATCGGGAGCGCCGCATCCACACCTGCCTCGTGAACCAGTTTTTGCAAATCACGCACCACGCCATCGGCCTCGGCACGAATCTTTTCCCAGGCGGCGTCATCATCCGCGCCATGCACCCAGCACACCACCAGCGTGTTCTCGAACAAACGCCACAAACCCTTCTGGCGGCCCTGCACGTATTCCACACTGGTGTCATACATGCCCGCCTTGCTCACACGGTCGGCCAGCTTGCCAATGGCAGCCTCCTCACGGGTTTCCAGACGAAAACGCAGTACCAGCATCAGGCCGCGCAACGTGGCGCCACTGGCGTCCACACGCGCCACCAGCGACGTATCCAGCGCCCGCTCGGTCGCAAAGGCATAGATACGCGCTACCGAGAAGTAGAGCGCACCAATGAACACCGGGCCAGTAAGATTAATGTAAACGTTGCCCATGTTGACCGTGGCGTAGGAAAAGCCGAGCAGCGCAAACTGGGACAAACCGTAAAACTTGTCGAGCTTGTTGGAGGCCCCGTTGCGCCAGAACGCAAAGGCCGTGCCCCAGATGATCAGCAGCGCCAGGCCCAGATAAAACAGCCTGGCATCCGGCGCAATCATCCAGTCGCCATGCTCCAGGTTGTCGATGGCCGTAGCGACAATTTCCACCCCCGGAAACTGGCGGTCCAGCGGTGTGCCACGCACATCCAGCAGCCCCGCCGCCGTCGAGCCGATGATGATGGTCTTGCCCTTGAACTCGTCCGCCGGACGCGTGCGCTTTTC
>JBASJP010000171.1:0-3273 GCA_049655345.1 Moraxellaceae bacterium | reverse complement strand
AAGCGGTCCAGGAAAGCAATCGCGTGCTGCTGTATCACCCGAAAAACAAGACCATTTCCTCCCGCGAATTTACCCGTGGCATCAGCAACTGGAGTTGGACCGGTATCGATAAAGGGCTGGAGAAAGGCGATCGCGTCGTGCTGTCACTGGACCGCAAGGGCGTGGTGGACGGCGCGCAGGTGGTCGAGGAAAAACCGTAAGGAGACGCTTGTGATCAACGTCGTTGGCGTCAACAAGAGCTTCTCGCTCGGTGACCAGACTGTGCATGCCCTGCGCAATATCAACCTGACCATTGCCCGTGGCGAATACCTGTCGGTGATGGGGCCGTCCGGGTCCGGAAAATCCACGCTACTCAATCTGCTGGGCCTGCTCGACCGCCCCGACAATGGCCAGTACTTTCTTAACAACATCGAAACAACGGCGCTGGCAGAAGAAGAACGGGCACGTCTGCGTGGTGCCCATGTCGGTTTCATTTTCCAGAGCTTTCATCTGGTCCCGCGCCTGACCGCACGCGAGAACATCGAGCTGCCACTGGTACTGGCCGGTGTCGCGCCCGCAGACCGCAAGGTGCGCGTGGATGAAACCCTGGTCCAGCTTGGCCTGCAGGATCGCGCCAACAATGCTGCCACGCAGTTGTCCGGCGGACAGCGCCAGCGCGTTGCCATTGGCCGTGCCCTCATCATGAAGCCGGATCTACTGCTGGCCGATGAGCCCACCGGCAATCTTGATTCAAAATCCGGCCGCGACGTCATGGACCTGCTGGAAGAACTGCACCATCAGGGCATTACCCTGCTCGTGGTCACGCATGATCTGGCGCTGGGTGATCGCGCCCACCGCAAGATCGGCATGATTGACGGTGCCATTGTCACTGATGTGAGGCGCACCTGATGCGCACCACCGACCTGCTGGCATTCTGCGTGAACGCACTGCGCCGGCAGGCCTTTCGTACCTTCATGATGTTCATTGCCATGTCGATTGGCGTGGCGGCCGTGATCGTGCTGACCGGCCTGGGCGAAGGCGCGCGCCGTTATGTGCTGAGCGAGTTCGAGGCACTCGGCACCAGCACGCTAATCGTGTTACCCGGCAAGCAGGAAACCAGTGGCGGCATGCCGCCCATGACCGGCGAAGCCACGCGTGACCTTACACTGGAAGACAGCGTCGCCATTTCGCGCATTCCGCAAGTGCAGTCCGTTGCCCCCCTGATCATTGGCAGTGCCCTCGCCTCCGCCGGTGGCCGCTCGCGCGAAGTGGTCACGCTGGGCACCACGGCCAGCTTCTTTGGCATTCGCAAACTGGAGATGGCACAAGGCACCATTCTGCCGCCGGAATCTGCCGATCTGGCACTCCCCGTCGCCATCCTCGGCATGACCATCCGCGACGAACTGTTCGGCAGCAAACCCGCCCTCGGCGAAACGTTGCGCATCGGCGACCGCCGCTTCCGCATCATCGGCATTCTTGCAGACAGCGGCGAAGGCCTTGGCATGAACCGCAGCGAATCCATCGTCATTCCGGTGGCATCTGCGCAACAACTGTTCAACGCCCCCGGCCTCTTCCGCATATTTATCGAAGCGCGCCCCGGCGCCAATCTCGACACCATACGTGAGCGCGCCGTGGACACCGTGGCGGCACGGCATGATGGCGAAGAAGACATCACCATCATTACGCAGGATGCACTGGTCAGTTCGTTTGGCGACATTCTTTCCACGCTGACACTGGCCGTCAGTGCCATCGGCGGCATCAGCCTGCTGGTGGCCGGCGTGCTGGTGATGAACGTGACGCTGATCACCGTCACGCAGCGCACCGGTGAAATCGGGCTGCTCAAGGCCATCGGTGCCAGCGGCAATCTGGTCTCGCGCATATTCCTGACCGAAGCCGGCCTGCTGGCGCTCGGCGGGGCAATGGGCGGCGTCCTGCTGGGCGAACTGCTGTTATGGGTGGGGCGCAGGATATTTCCCGACATCCCGTTCAGTGCGCCGCTCTGGGCCGAGGCCACCTCGGTACTGGTGGCCGTGGGTGCAGGACTACTGTTTGCGCTGATGCCGGCACGACGTGCCGCGCAGCTTGAACCCGTCAAAGCCCTGATGAAGAAATAGGAAGCCTCATGCAAACGGCCGACTTCCTCCGCTTCATTTTCCGTTCCGTCATTTCGGCGCGAATGCGCTCGGCACTGACGGCGCTCGGCATTGCCATCGGCATCATGGCCGTCACCCTGCTCACTGCCATTGGCGAAGGTGTGCGCACCTATGTGACCGACACCTTCTCGCAGTTCGGCACCAACATCATGAACATCACGCCAGGCCACGCCGTAACCGGCGGCATGGGTGGACTGCTCAATACCGTACGCCCGCTCACGCTTGAAGATGCCGATGCCATTTCGCGGCTGCCGGAAGTGCGCGCCATCGTGCCGAATGTCACCGGACTGGCGCGCATCGGTGCTGGCAACCGCAGCCGTAACGCCATGGTGTTAAGTGCCACACCAGATGCCCTGGACGTATGGAAGCTCTCGGTTGCCTCGGGCAGCTTCCTGCCTGCCGATGACCTGCATGCCGCACGCGCCTTTGCCGTCCTCGGTTCAAAATTGAAACAGGAACTTTTCGGTAATCGCACGGCACTGGGCCAGTGGGTGCGCATCGGTGACAGCCGTTATCTCGTGGTTGGCACACTGGAAAGCAAGGGACAATTGCTGGGCTTTGATCTGGACGACGCCGCCTACATTCCCGTCAGTCGCGGCCTGCAATTGTTCAATCGCGAAGGCCTGATGGAAATCGACATCATGTTCAACCCGGGCCTGCCGTCCGAACGTGTCGCCAAACGGGTCAAGGCCGTGATGATTGATCGTCACGGTCGCGAGGATTTTTCAATCATCACGCAGGACGAAATGCTGGGCACGCTCGACCGCATCCTGAATGTGCTGACCATGTCCGTCGCAGCGCTGGGGTCCATTTCACTGTTAGTTGGCGGTGTCGGCATTCTCACCATCATGACCACCGCCGTCCGTGAGCGGGTGAACGAGATTGGTTTGTTGCGCGCCATCGGTGCCACCGAGCGTCAGGTGCTGCTGCTGTTTCTGGGCGAAGCCATACTGCTGTCGCTGCTTGGCGGCATGGCAGGCATCCTGATGATGGCATTGATCGTCGGCACGCTCAGCCTTGCCGTGCCGGGCCTGCCGTTATCGCCGCAGCCCGCCTACCTGCTTGCTGCCCTGCTGGTGTCTGCACTGATCGGACTGGTTGCGGGCGTTGCCCCGGCCCGTCATGCCGCACGGCTTAATCC
>JBASJP010000170.1:0-5797 GCA_049655345.1 Moraxellaceae bacterium | reverse complement strand
CTTCAAAGTATTCCGGGTTTTCCAGAATGGTTTCGGCAAGCATGGCGGTAAAATGTTCCAGTGCGCAGGTCTTGGCCAGCTGGCGTGCCGGTGACAGTTTCTTGCCCATCCACTTGAGGCCGTTCAGTACAAACTCTTCCACCTTTCGCGTGGGCAGTCCCTTCTTCTGCATGAGCGCGTTGAAGTGCTCATGCTCGTTGCCGTGATGCGCCTCCTGACCGATAAAGCCTTTGACCTCTTCACGCAATGCAGGGTTGGTGATGCCGGGCTGGTAGTGGCGCACCGAACGCACAAAAAAGCGTTCGCCCTCCGGGAAGGTGCAGGAGAGTGAGGTCAGCAGGATCGACTTGAACTGGTCGCCCGCAAACCAGTACGTTGGAATGCTGTCATCAAACCGGAAATCCATGCGCCGTGGCTGGATGTCGCTGTTGTTGATGCGCGTCACATTGCTCTTGGCATTCATGGCGAAGGGACTCCTGGTCACGTGATGACCAGAGTATTCCTGCTGAGTAGGGCGAGAGGTTAGGCCGTACGGTGCCAATTTGCTGTCATAACGGGCCAGACCGCCTTGCGGTTGCTGGCCCATGACAAGTGGCGGGAGGGATCAGCCTTCGAACTTCAGCAGTGCCTTGTACTTCTGCTCAAGGTCGTCACTGTCGTGGTCTTCCGGGTGGAAGCCGGGGCGGAAGTAGTCGAGCAGCGGCAGGGTCAGCTCGGTGATGAAGCCCTTGTAGCCGAACAGGCTCCACAAGCCCTTTGCCCAGGACTTGCCGTTGAGCAGCTGGCGGTCCTTTGCCATCAGGCGCACCTGCTGCTCGGCCAGTATCACGGCCAAGAGGGACCAGGAGATGACCATGGCAGAGGCGCGGGTCGGGTAATCCGTGTACAGCTTCTGGTAGGCGTCGTAGCACACGGACTTGTGCTCGGACTCTTCCACGGCATGCCACAGCCACATCTTGCGCAGCACCGGGTCGTTCATCTGGGTGTTCCAGTCTTCGCGCTTCATGAGGTTGGCGGCGACGGTGGCGGTGAAGTGTTCGAGGGCGCAAGTCACGGCGAGCTGCTGCTTGTTGCTGAGTACCTTATGGACGAGCTTGAGCATCTTGCCGACACGGCGATGGAAAAAGTCCACATCAATGCCATGCTCGGTAGCATAGTCGTTGAATGCCTTGTGCTCCTTTGAATGCATGGCTTCCTGGCCGATGAAGGCACTGATTTCCTTCTGCAGGACCGGGTCTTCGATGAGGTCACGCACATTGCGCACGCTGGTGACGAAGAAGAACTCGCCTTCCGGGAAGAGCGAGGACAAGCTGCTCAGGAAGTGGGTCAGGAACGGGTCATTGGCAAACCAGTACTTGGGCACATCACTAAAGCCGAAATCCATGCGGCGGACGGGGAAGCTGGCCTTGATCTTGGCTTGGGCTGTCATCACATCTCTCCGGTTGTGGCTGTCGGTCTTTTTTTGGCATCGTGACCCGGAGGCCACTTGCGGCTAGGATTGACCGCTCAGCGGGAAAACAACACATTCTATCACCTTGTTGAATGTGTCATTGAGTGATGTAAGTATTGCCAGTCTTGCTGGGCCTCTGCTAGGTCAGATCAGGCCAATATTCGTCTTTAAAGGCCATAATAATGTCCACACTTGAGCTTCATCAGCCAGCCATTCCGATCAGCTATGCACGCCTGCTGGTAGAGTTGTCCACGCGCTGGCATGTGACGCCGGAAGAGTTGATGGCCGGCACCGCGCTGGACCGGCACCCGCTGCCAGGCAGTGATGTGCGCCTGTCGCCGCTGGAGTTCAACCAGATCGTCGATCGCGCTCTGCGCCTGACGGGCGAACCAGCCCTGGGATATCACTTCGGCCTGCATCTGAAGCTGTCGGCCCACGGTTTCCTCGGCTATGCCGTGATGACCAGTGCCACACTGGGCGAGGCCATCCAGTTGGTCGAAAAGTATTTCACTACCCGTAGTGGTGCTCTGCGCTTCAGTTCCTTCATTGATGGCGACACGGCGGTCGTGCAGGTAGACAGCACGGTGGATGTGGTGGCGCCCTTTGCCTTTCCGTTCGAGAGCCTGCTGGTGGGACTGTGCCATGCCGGGGCCTACATTACCGGTGAGAGCAGCATAGATGCCGAGGTTTGCATCAACTACCCCGAGCCGGGCTATTACGCCCGCTGTGCCGGCCTGCTGCCGTGCCCCATCCGCTACAACATGCCGCTGCACCAGTTGCGGTTTCCGGCGGCCCTGCTGGACCGCCCCTTGCTGATGGCCGATGCCACTGCGTCGGAACAGGCGCGTGAGCAGTGCGAGCGGGAACTGGCGGCCCTCTCCAGTCGGCCACTGGTGACGCGTGTGAGTGCCCTGCTGGGCGAGGACCTGGCCAACATGCCGGATCTGGGTGTGGTGGCCGGCCGCTGCTGCATGTCGCCGCGCACCCTCAAGCGCAAGCTGGCCGAGCATGGTGTGACCTACTCGGAGATAGTGGCGACCATTCGTCGGGACGAGGCCTGCCTGCTGCTGGCTGAAGGCCGGCTGAGTATCGAGCAGATTGCTGGTCGTCTGGGCTACCGTGATCCGGCCAACTTTACCCGAGCCTTCAAGGGCTGGACCCGGGAGACCCCGCGCCAGTACCGGGAGACCGTCCGCTCCGGTCAGCGCCGTGCCTGACCGGTCGGGTTTGGTCCCGGACCGCTTCCACGGCATAATCCGCCTCCTTCATACCTCCTGAACCCTGTCGGAGTTCTGCATGTCCGGTATTACCCTCAGTCGCTATCTGGTCGAACAGCAGCGCAACAGCCCCGCCATCACGCCGGATTTGCGGCTTATCGTGGAAAGCGTGGCCAGTGCCTGCAAGGCCATCGGCGTGGCCATCGGCAAGGGCGAGCTGGCCGGTGTGCTGGGCGGTGCCGGCAGTGAAAACATTCAGGGCGAGGCACAGAAAAAACTGGATGTGATTTCCAACGACATCCTGATCCGTACCAAGCAGGCCAATGGCACGCTGGCGGCGATGGCGTCGGAAGAAATGGACGAAATCTATCTCATTCCGACCGAATATCCGCAAGGCGATTATCTGCTGCTGTTTGATCCGCTTGATGGCTCCAGCAACATTGATGTGAACATTTCTGTCGGCACGATTTTTTCGGTGCTGAAAAAAGCCGATGACAATGAAGTGACGGTAACGGACTTCCTGCAGCCGGGCACGGCGCAGGTGTGTGCCGGGTATGCCGTGTACGGTCCGTCCACACAGCTGGTGCTGACGTTTGGTCAGGGCGTCGACTGCTTTACGCTGGATCGTGAACTCGGCGAGTTCATTCTCACGCAGCGCCAGATGCGCATCCCGGAAGACACCAGGGAGTTTGCCATCAATATGTCCAACCAGCGCTTCTGGGAGTCACCGGTGCAGCGCTATATCGAAGAGCTGCTGATGGGCAGCGCCGGTCCCCGTGAAAAGGATTTCAACATGCGCTGGGTGGCCTCAATGGTCGCTGACGTGCATCGCATCCTGACCCGTGGCGGAATTTTCATGTACCCGATGGACAGCAAGACCCGCGAGCAGGGCGGCAAGCTGCGCCTGCTGTATGAAGCCAACCCCATGTCCATGCTGATCGAGCAGGCCGGTGGCGCTTCCACGACGGGGCGTGAGCGCATCATGGCGCTGGAGCCACAGAAGCTGCATCAGCGTGTGCCGGTGGTGCTGGGTTCCAAAAATGAAGTGGAGCGTGTCACCCGTTATCACAATGAGTGAGGCGTGTTCCGGAATTTAAATATAAAAGCAGACACAGAAGAAAACCGATGATGAATGTCGACAAGGTGTTGCCCGGCGCAGAAAAAATTTATGTCGGGCTGATGATGGGGGTGGTGGGACGTGGTCTTGTGTCCACCAGTCATGCCGATGAAGAAGTGCGCAAGGAAATTGCCACGTTTCCGGCCGGTTATACCTTCCAGATGATGGTGATGCCAAAAGGCCCGGCATTCACAACGGAAGTACAGTCTGACGGTACGCTGCGGCTGCTCAAGGATTTTACCGGCAAGCCGGATCTGTGCGTGCGCTTCAAGCACATGTCCCATGCGTTTCTGGTGCTGTCTTTCCAGGAGGGCACTGCACGTGCGTTTGCCAATGACCGCATGTATGTGGATGGCGAAGTGTCGCATGCCATCCGCATGGTGCGCTGCCTCTCCCGGATGGAGGTACTGATCCTGCCAAAGCTGGTGGCCGAGCGTGCCGTCAAGCGCTACCCGGTCATCGGCATGGGCGAAAAAATGAATCTGGCCGCACGCATTTATAGTCGTGTTGCTACCAATTTCCTGAAGGGAGAGTGAAGAAATGGCAAATGCCTATTACGAGTTTTTCTGCCCGGTAAAAGTGATTGCCGGTCACAAGGCACTGGAACACATGCCGTTCGAGCTTCACACCCTGCAGGCAAAGCGCCCGCTGGTGATTACGGACAAGGGTGTGGTGGCCGTTGGTTTGCTCAACCATATTCATGCCGCATTTGATGGTGCCGAGTCTGAAATCCAGGCCGTGTTTGATGATGTGCCGCCGGACAGCAGCCTGCAGACCGTGCGTGAAGCTGCCGCTGTGTACCGTCATCACAATTGCGATGCCATTATTGCCGTGGGCGGTGGTTCGGTTATCGACACAAGCAAGGCCGTGAACATTCTGGTGTCGGAAGGCGGCGATGATCTGCTGAAATTTTCCGGTGCACACAACCTCAAGCGTCCGCTGAAACCGTTGTTTGTGGTGCCAACCACTGCCGGTACCGGTTCGGAAACCACCATGGTGGCGGTGATCTCCGACAAGGACAAGGGCGTGAAGGTTCCTTTCACTTCCTACTTCCTGATGCCGACAGCAGCGGTGCTTGATCCGCGCATGACACTCACGCTGCCGCCACACATCACGGCCATGACCGCCATGGATGCAATGACGCATGCAGTGGAGTCATTCACCTGTCTGGGCGCCAACCCGATCAGCGATGCCTACGCCACGGGTGCGGTGCGCAAGATCAGTGAGAACCTGCTCAAGGTGATGGACAATCCTGCCGATGCCGATGGCCGTCTGGAGCTGGCGCAGGCCTCTACCATGGCAGGCATTGCATTCTCTAACGCGATGGTTGGCATGGTGCATTCGCTGGGACATTCCGTGGGTGCCGTGTGTCACCTGCCGCATGGCCTCTGCATGAACCTGTTCCTGCCTTACGTACTGGAATACAACAAGGAAGTGAACGGCGACCGCATCGGCGAGCTGCTGCTGCCGCTGGCGGGTGCTGACGTATACGCAGCAACACCAAAAGCCCAGCGTGCAGACAAGGCTATTGAAGTCATCAGGCAGATGCGTGATGCGCTGTATGAGCGCTGCAAGCTGCCCCGCACGCTGCTGGAAACCGGCAAGGTGCGTGAAGACCAGCTGGAACAGATTGCTGATCTGGCAATCAATGACGGATCGATCATTTTCAATCCGAAAGAAGCTGATCGTGCCGAGCTGCTGGGCGTGCTGAAGCTGTCCTGGGCATAACGGCCAGTCTGTTTCATGAAAAAGCCGCCTTGAAGGGCGGCTTTTTTATTGGCGATGTCTGCAGGTGTTCATGTGCTTGTTCATCTGGTGAGGCGCAGGATTGGTCAGGCAGGTTTCGTGTCGGCTGATGCTGGTGGCACGGCCGCCGCTTTCAGTTTTTCCATGTCCGCCCTTGCTGCGCTGCTGGGCGTGAAATCAATGCCTTCCTCCAGCGTCTCCAGTATGGGAAAGCGCGCACCACAGCAATGACCCACCATGGCCAGACTGTTTTCGGCGATTGGCGGT
>JBASJP010000169.1:0-1588 GCA_049655345.1 Moraxellaceae bacterium | reverse complement strand
TCACCAGATCGTTGCTGACCATGGTGGAGAGGGCAACGGTGGCGACAATCACCATGCCGGTGGCGGCAGAAAATCCGCCGAGGAATACCAGCATGGCCAGTGCCGGCTGATCGGCCACCAGCGGCAGGGCCAGTACTGCAATATCCGGGTTGATGCCGGCCAGACGCGGATCGGTCAGGGCGGCCACGGCAATCGGCAATACCGCCAGCGTCACCAGCAGCAGATAGCCACCAAAGAGCCAGCGCGCGCCACGCACATGACGCACATCGTCGCACTCCACCACGCTCACATGAAACTGTCGGGGCAGGCAGAAAAACGCCACAAAGGCGAGCAGCGTCTGTGCCATGAAACCGTGGGGCAATTCGCCGGGCCGCACCAGTTTCTGCAGGCGTTCATCCTGCAGCAGGTTGGTGTCCGGCAAGGTGCCCAGTGCAAAGCAGCCAACGGCAACCAGCGCTGCCAGCTTCACTACCGACTCCATGCCGATGGCCAGCATCAGGCCCAGATGATGCTCGCTGGCGTCCAGCCGGCGGGTGCCAAAGAGAATGGCCAGCAGGGCCAGGAACAATGCTGTCCACAGTGCAATGTCGCCGGGGATGATGTCGTGGCTAAGGCCGTGCCCGGCCATCACCTCCACGCTCATGGCAACGGCTTTCAGTTGCAGTGCGATATAGGGAAGGATGCCGATGACGGCAAAGAGGGCGACCAGTGCCGCCAGGTGCTGTGCCTTGCCGTAACGGGCGGCAATGAAGTCTGCAATCGAGGTGACGGGCTGCGCCTTGCTGGCCAGGATCAGGCGTTCCCAGATGCGGTGTCCGAAGAAAACCAGCAGTAGCGGTCCCAGGTTGATTGGCAGGAAGCTCCAGCCGCTCTGCACGGCCGCACCCACGGCACCATAGAACGTCCACGAGGTGAAATACACCGCCAGTGTCAGGCTGTAGAGGACCATGCGCTGGCGAGGGCTGAACCGGCCTTCCTGCCGGTCGCCCCAGAAGGCGAGGGCAAACAGCAGGCCGAGGTACACCAGCGTGATGAGTGGCAGAATCCAGGCAGACATGCAGTGCCTCGTGTGATGGTCTGGCCATTCATGGCCCCGCGATTGATGGTTCGACCGTTGGTAGCCTGACTATGGAACAGGGCGGGACAGTCGTCCAGCCGGTCAGCTGATTAGACCAAGGTCCAGGCGCTGTCCCATGGACAATGCGCTAGGCTATGGGTATGTAAAAGCTATCAAGCGAATCAGGACGCATCATTTGGAGTGTTGTCTCCTTGTCGGGTACCGGAAGGTGCCCGTTTTTTTTGCCCTGGCATTCTGGATCGGGTATTCCGGTCTGGGTGAAGTGGCAGCAGGCATGTCATTGTGACTTCATCTGTTCCAGTTGTTGATACAAGCGGATTTTCTTTTGCAGGTCGGCCACGGTTTGCAGACCGTCACGGCGCGCCGCACGTAACAGGATCAGTGTCAGCTCGGCCGTGACAAAGGCATCAGCCGCCGCTTCATGGCGCGCATGATTGTGCAGGCCGAAAAAATTCGCCCAGTCATCCAGCCCGCGCAATCCGTCGCGCTCTTTCGGGAACAGGGCGGGCA
>JBASJP010000168.1:0-2424 GCA_049655345.1 Moraxellaceae bacterium | reverse complement strand
TGAGGTCAATACAATGGTCGAGATTCGCGATATCAAGGATGCGTTTGCCGAAGGCGTTGAGGCGGGCTGGAAGTCGGTGCATGCCGGACAGTTGCGTCGTGATGAAACAGTCAGTTGCGATGTGGTGATTGTCGGTACGGGCGCGGGTGGCGGCACGGCGGCAGAAATCCTGGTGCAGGCCGGGCTTGATGTGGTGCTGATCGAGGAAGGGCCGCTGCGTACCTCGCGTGATTTCCGTCTGGATGAGCGCACGGCCTATCGTGACCTGTATCAGGAGGGTGGTGCCCGTGCCAGCAAGGACGGCAGCATCACTATCCTGCAGGGGCGCAGTGTCGGCGGCTCGACCACGGTAAACTGGACGTCGAGCTTTCGCACACCACCGCTCACGCTGGCGCAATGGACGGATGTGCATGGCGTGAAGGGCATGCAGAAAGAGCAGATGGCCCCGTGGTTTGAGCGCATGGAGCAGCGGCTGAAAATTGGTACCTGGACGGTGCCGGCCAATGCCAACAATGACGTCATCCGTCGCGGGTGCGACAAGCTCGGCTGGAGCTGGCAGGGCATTCCCCGCAATGTGGAGGGCTGCTGGAACCTGGGCTATTGCGGTCTTGGCTGTCCCACCAATGCCAAGCAATCCATGCTGGTCACCACCATTCCGGAAGCACTCAGGAATGGCGCCCGTCTTTATCATCGTGCCCGTGCCGAAAAAATCCTGCATGACGGCAAGCGCGCCACCGGCGTGCTGTGTCTGGGTATGCAGCAGGATGGCGTTACCCCGACAGGTGTGGCGCTGACCGTGCGCGCCCGCCATGTGGTGCTGGCCGGTGGCGGCATCAACAATCCCGGGCTCCTGTTGCGTTCGGATGTGCCGGACCCCTACCGCACGATTGGCAAGCGCACCATGCTGCATCCGGTCAATGCCGTGTTTGCCCGCTTTGACGAAAAAATCGAACCCTGGAGCGGTGCACCGCAGTCCCTGTATTCCGATCACTTCCAGTGGAAAGATGGCGCTACCGGGCCAATGGGTTTCAAGATCGAAGCCATTCCGCTGCAGCCGGGTCTGGCGTCCAGCTTGCTGGGCGGACATGGTCCAGCCCTGTCGCAGGAGATGCAGGGACTGGGGCATATCAATGGCCTGATCGCCCTGTGCCGCGACGGCTTTGTCGAGGATAGTCCGGGCGGCACAGTCAGTCTGCGTGATGACGGTGCGCCGACGGTTGATTATCCGCTGACCGACGCCCTGCGTGATGGCTTGCGACGCGCCTTTCTGGCGATGGCAGAAATCCAGTTTGCCGCCGGTGCAAAAGCGGTGCGACTGAATCAGCTCAATCTGCCGTACTTCACCAGCTGGGCCCAGTGCCAGCAGGCCATCAAGACCCTGCCCATCGAGAAGTTCCAGACCCGTATCGGTTCGGCCCATGTCATGGGAGGGTGTGCCATGGGGGAGGACCCGGCACGGGCAGTCACCAACAGCAACGGGCGCTTCCTGCACCTGGACCAGTTGTCCGTCATGGACGGCTCCTTGTTCCCCACCAGTATCGGCGCCAATCCGCAGTTGTCCATCTATGGCATGGTGGCGCGTCTGGCGACGATGCTGGCAGCCGAGCTGAAGCCGTTACCGGTCGCAGCAAGATGAGTTTGTAGGGCTGCATTTTGGGCAATACCCGGCTAGTCTCCGGTTAGGCTCGATGGCTTGCGTGGTGGGCCACGATCTGTTGCCGGAGGTTTATGTGAATCGTCTGCTGGGTGTTCTGGTGTTGCTGCTGGCTCCTGCTCTGGTGCAGGCAGCGCCCTGTCGTGTCGGGGATGTCCTGCGTATTGTTGGTGATGTCCGGGTTGAGCGCCCGACGCGCCAGTTCACGCCCTTTGTTGGTGTAAAGGTTTGCATGGGCGACCGTTTCGTGACGGGGCCGTCCAGCATTGTCGAGTTGCGCCTGCGTGATGGCTCGCTCATTACGGTTGGCAAGGACAGCGAATTCACCATTCGCGAATACCGCATTTATCGCGACAAGCCCAACGTCGCTACGTTTGATCTGGCGCGCGGCGCCTTCCGCAGCATCACCGGGTTTATCACCAAGCGGGCGCACCGGTATGAGGTGCGCACGAAGGTCGCCACGATCGGTGTGCGCGGCACGGATTTCTGGGGTGGCTACGGCCTCACCGAGAATGGTCTGGACTTGATCATGCTGGAGGGCAAGGGCGTCTATGTGCAGACGGCCGAAGGTACGGTCGAGCTCGACAAGGCGGGGCTGGGCACCACGGTTGTGCCGGGTGCTGCTCCGACCGAGCCCAAGAGCTGGGGCGAAGACAAGGTCAAGCGTGCCGTGGCGACCATCACGCCCTGAGATCATCACATCCGGATGTGTGCTGACGGGTCATGGAGACTGGGACGGTATTCCGTTATTCTTCGTGCAGATTACGATT
>JBASJP010000167.1:0-5108 GCA_049655345.1 Moraxellaceae bacterium | reverse complement strand
GCGGTGGAACACTTTACCGGCATGCTCGGTCAGTGGGCGATGGATAACAAAAGCTGGGACAAGGCAGACCCGGTGATGGCGGACCTGTTTCGCTGGCATCTGGCGGAAGAGGTGGAGCATCGCACGGTGGCGTTTGATCTGTTCGAGCACCTCTGCAAGACCCAGCTCGGCTTTTATGTGAGCCGGCAGGCGCTGATGGCGATTGTGTTTCCACTGTTCCTGCATTTTCTCGCCATGGCCTGTCGCGGTCTGGCAGGTCAGGATGCAGACCGCGAGGCGCAACGGGTTGCGCGACAGTCCTTGTTGGGGATTCTGGTCGAGCTGCAGCGTGCTGGCCGGAAAACGGAAAATGTGCCGACATTCACGTTTCTGGTGGCGGGGACGTTACGTTGGCTGTCACCACGGTTTCATCCGGTTACCGAAGGTAATACGGAGCAGGCGCTGGCCTATATTGCACGCTCGCCTGCCGCCCGGGCGGCTGCTGCACAGACCATGCACTGATTCATGAAAGGTTTTTTTCTTTTGCCAGGTGTATGCCGGGCTTTTTTTTTGCGTGGAAAGTCAGTTGAGTGACTATTAAAAGATTTATATCGTCGGCAGGGGCGTGATGGTTACATGATTCTGGTTTATGACGCTAATGACCGGAACCAAACTGCTGCTGGTAGTCGAGTACTGATGTCTGGTAGCAAGGGCATGAGGCTGCTTCCAGTCCGGCCCTGCTAAGGACATGGATAGTGCCGCGGCTGTAGTGAATGATGTTCTTTTGTTGAAGTGATGCTGCCGCGATGCTGACGGCACTTCGCTGCACGCCCAGCATGTCGGCCAGTACCTGATGGGTGAGGCTGAAGTAATCAGTATGGGACCGGTCGTGAGACATCAGCAGGCGTTTGGCAAGGCGAAGTTCTATTTCATGAAAGTGGATGCAGCTGACGGTGCGTGCCAGTTGTGTCATCTGGACATAAAGATAGCGATTGATGCGGTTGTGCAGTACTGGCATCTGCATGAGTTCGCGCTGGAAAATTGTCGCGTCTATTCGCAGCGCAATGCCTTCTTCATGAACAATTGCAAGTAGTGGTGTTGTCTGGATGCCAAGTGAAAGAGTGGCGCCGATCATGCCTTCGGCCCCGATTTGCGATGTTTCTACCGGTTTTACATCCTTGTTCGAGATGCTGAGCGAAACCAGTCCACTCAGCGGGAAATAAACATGAGCCAGAAACTGACCGGGGTAGGAAATAACAGAGCAGAGAGCAAGATCGACTTGTTCGAGGCTCTTCAGGAGCCTGTGGTGCTCTACTTGAGGCAGGCCCCTGATGATTTTATTGAAGGTCTTTGTCTTCTTTAGCGAGGACACAGCAATATCCTGCAAAATGTTGAAAATGGAAGTGCACAGTGATGATTCTGGTGCGATTCCGATATCACATTCTGCTCTCGTGCGACGTAGCCATCTGTTCGCTAAGGCACAAACAAGGATTTGAGGTTGATTGATGACAGTGTTATGAAATCATGGTGATTTCAGGGTGCTGGCTCATGTAGGGGAGCAGGCGATCTGTCTCTTTTTTAACTACTGCGTAGCATTCACAGCTTAATTTTTCCAGGGCGGGGCGATCCAGAACGGTGATATGTCCCCTGCTGTATTCGATGACACCAAGTTTTTGCAGCTTTCCGGCGGCATCGGTGACGCCCTCACGGCGGACCCCCAGCATGTTGGCGATCAACTCCTGGGTCATTTTCAGCTTGTTGCTCGGCAGCCGGTCAAGGGATAGCAGTAGCGCGCGGCAGAGCTGCTGGTCAATCGAGTGATGCCGGTTGCATACAGAAGTTTGTGATATCTGCGTTATCAATGATTGTGTGTAACGCAGCATCAGCAGGAGCATGTCACCGTGGAAATTGAACTCGTTTTTTATGCGCTGCCCGCTCAGGCGGTAGGCGTACCCGCTGCTCCGTACAACCGCGCGGCTTGGTGTACTTTCACCGCCCATGAACAGTGAAACTCCGATCAGCCCATCATTTCCAACCACCGAAATTTCGGCAGATGAGCCGTTTTCCATGACGTATAGCAGGGATACGATCGAGTCCGTCGGAAAGTACACGTGACGAAGCGTGTCGCCAGGCTCATAGAGAATCTTGCCCAGCGGGAGTTCCACCAGTTCAAGGTGAGGAAATACTTTCGCTTGCGTTTCGGGCGACAGTGCCGCCAGCAAGTGGTTTTCTGTCGGCGAATGGGTTGGTGGTGTCTCGGACATGTAGGTTGCCTGTGAGTGCCAGGGTGTCACGATGAATTGATGTCCCCCAAAGACACAGGATAGCCGAAATAAGTGCCGCTATATGTACTGAATCATACATGCGACGAACGGTCACAAAAAATTATTTTGCCATGGCCGATTGGCACGGTGGCACTGGGCCCATGCGCGTGTCGCAGTGGTGTGCATGGACTGGCGGTTCTAGAGGCGCCGCCCCTGGATCACGCGAACCAGGATTACCACGACGGCAATCACCAGAAGGATGTGGATCAGGCCGCCCATGGCATTGGAGGTAACAAGACCCAGTGCCCAGAGGACGAGCAGGATGACAACGATGGTTTCCAGCATGATGGTGCTCCGTTTGAACAGCTATCCTGGCTCATGGTCTCGCTGAGCCAGGATGTATGCCGTAGTGTGGCTGGCTGCAGACGATCAGTCCTTGAACTTTGCAGCTGCATTGTGCATGGAAGACTTCAGAGACTCCCATGCGGATTCGGCACTGGCCTTGACGGACTCCCATGCGCTTTCACCGGCATCGGAGATCTCGCCCAGCTTGTCGCCGGCAGTTTTGAACTTGGCCTCGATATCTTCAATGAGTCCGTTCATTTCGAGTTGTGCATCCGTTTTTGCCCCAAGGGATTTGGCCTTGAGTTTCTCGATGTCGGCTTTCCATTCGTCAAGCTGGGCCTGGAATTTCTGTTTGTAAAGTTCCTTGTCACTCATGATATTCGCCTTTGCTTGTTTCTTTCCGGGTTTTGGTGCCATGAGATGCTGCCGACGAACAGGTATTTTCCTGTCGTATGTAAAAGAAGCATCTAATGGCACATCAGACAACTTCATCGTGCTGATGTTGTCGCTTCATTTTCGATAATGACCTCAACGCGCCTGTTTTTCTGGCGTCCGGAGGTGGTGTCGTTGCTGACCAGTGGTGAGCTTTCGCCCTTTCCTGTTGTGGAGATGTTGTCTGCAGGCGTGCCACGGCTGACAAGATAGTCTTTGACTGCATCTGCCCGTTGCTGGGACAGTGCGAGATTGAGGCTTTCGCTGCCAACGCTGTCAGTATGTCCTTCGATGGTGATATGGCGATCGGGCTGTTTCTTCAGTGTCTCGGCCAGGCGGTCAAAGTTTGCCATCGCGCCGGAGCGCAGGTCGGATTTTCCCGTTGCAAACAGCACATCGCCGAGCGTAAAGACAATGCCACGGTCAGTTTTTTTGGCATTCAGGTAGGCGAGTTCGTGTTCAAGGTCTGAGTTGCGGGCGTTTGCATCATTTGCCTGCTGCTCAAATGAGGCAGCACGTTCTTTTGCCTGTGTGGTTTCGAGCTGCGCGGCAGTCGTCTCCTTGCGGGCACTGTCTGCCTGTGCGTGGGCCTGATTGGCTTCCTGGGTGCGTGCAGTCAAACGCATCTGGTCACGCTGGGTAGAAGCATTTTTCAGGTTGTCCTCTGCGCTGCGTGCGGTTGCCAGTGCCCGTGCGGCGCGAACCTTGTTGGTGGCAAGGTAAGCCAGATGAGACTGTACGGCTGCATCTTTTTGCGGTTTTTCAGCGGCAACAACAGCGACTTCTGCATCAGCAATTGCCGACTGGGCATGGCTGGCAAGTTTTGGCGAGGATTGAAGGTCGGTCAGTTCGGCTCGTGCAACACCAACGGCCGGGTCAACCTTCATTGCTGACTGGCAGGCAAGAAGTGAAAGCACACCCAGGCCAAGTGCCATGGCGCTGGCGAGACGGGTCATGCGGTATCTGGTGTTCATCGTGTGACTCCATTATTACGTTGAAGTTCCTGTTGCAGCATGTCGTTGTTGCGCTGCATTTCGGCATCGACTTTCTCGGCGCGGGCTTGCTGCGCCTTGGCTGTGGCCAGCTCCGCGTCACTGCGGGAGGCTTCTGCCATCTGTCTGGCCATGTTCATCGCCTTTTCGTCCTTGTCCTGAACGGCTTTTTCAGAAAGGGCACGAGCGGACGCTATTTTTTCACGTGCAGACCGGAGTTCTCCGGAAGCGTAATCAGCAACACGAGCTTCTTCAGCCTGCTTGATGGCGGTGTCGGCAGCGTCAAATTCATTCGTCGGCATTTTTGGTGTTGATGCGCAACCTGCCAGTGTCAGTAAAAGAACGGGCAGCAGAAGGAGGGATTTTCTTGATGTCGTGGATTCATGAATTGTGCGTAGCATTTCTTTCTCCTGGTATCGGCAGCACGAGGTAACAGATAGCCTCATGGCAACTCGAGAGCATGCAGTATGTGCAGACGGGGGTATGCGGTCTGTTCGGCGCCGTACAAAGGGGGATATTCATGGATGGTGCGGCCGCGCCCGCACATTCAGTGTACTGGCAGGCCTTTAGTGTGATGCTGACGGGGAGGGTTTTTGCAGGAAAGCGCTTGCCCTCAGCCAATAAAAAAGGCCTCGCAAGAGGCCTTTTTCATCTCGTCGAAAATCGCGTCAGGCTTAGCCAGGCACGCGCACAAAAACCTTGCCGTTTTCTTCGGTGGTTTCAAAGGTGGGCAGTGACTGCGGCTTCTTGCCCATGGACAGCAGGCGCGAGGTCCAGCCGGGGATGGGCACGCCCACCACGGCATTGCACCAGTCCTTGTTGTCGCCAGTGCACATGTCAAAGCTCGACCCATGGAAAGGGCAGGTGATGGTGCCGTTGGCAATCTTGCCCTTGCCCAGCGGCAGGCCAAGGTGCGGGCACTTGCTGGACACGGCGCAGGCCTTGCCGCCAACGCGGGTCAGCAGCAGTGGCGTGTTGCCGGCCTTGACGGCCAGCGCCTTGTCTTCCTTTACGTCTTCGGAGCGGGCGATCTCGATCAGCTGCATGGGGCGGTTCCTTCTGGTAGATGCCCCCGGCACGGTGGCAGGGCAGGGGC
>JBASJP010000166.1:0-2049 GCA_049655345.1 Moraxellaceae bacterium | reverse complement strand
GCGCGTTGACGCCACGTGCGACGCTGACGCTGATCATCCACCGCATAAACGGCGAGACCATTGAAGTGCCGGTGACCTGCCGTCTGGATTCGGATGAAGAAGTGTCTGTTTACGAAGCCGGCGGCGTGCTGCAACGCTTCGCCAAGGACTTCCTGGAATCGGCCAAAGCCTGAGGATTTCATCAGCACTACTGAAATCCTCTTCATCGACCCGGTACGGCCTCCGTTCCGGGTCGATGACCAACTGGCTCACGCAAAAATATTTAAGGAGCACAAAAATGGCTCATGTTCCCCAGATCAAGGTACCTGCCACCTACATGCGTGGCGGCACCAGCAAGGGCGTGTTCTTTCGCCTGCAGGACTTGCCCGAGAGCTGCCAGAAGCCCGGAGCGGCCCGTGACAAACTGTTCATGCGCGTAATCGGCAGCCCCGATCCTTACGCCGCCCATATCGATGGCATGGGCGGTGCAACCTCCAGCACCTCCAAGTGCGTGATTCTCTCAAAGAGCAGCGTGCCCGATCACGATGTCGATTACCTGTATGGCCAGGTCTCCATCGACAAGGCCTTTGTAGACTGGAGCGGCAACTGCGGTAACCTCTCGACGGCTGCTGGTTCGTTCGCACTCCAGGCAGGGCTGGTTGATCCCTCACGCATTCCCGAGAACGGCACCTGCGTCGTGCGTATCTGGCAGGCCAATATCCAGAAGACCATCATTGCCCACGTACCGGTCACCAATGGCCAGGTACAGGAAACCGGCGACTTCGAGCTGGACGGGGTAACATTCCCGGCCGCTGAAATCGTTCTGGAATTCATGGACCCATCCGATGATTCGGAGGAGGGCGGCTCCATGTTCCCCACCGGCAATCTGGTCGATGATCTGGAGGTGCCGGATGATGTTGTGAAGGGCGGCACCCTGAAAGCCACCATGATCACGGCCGGCATTCCGACCATTTTCGTGAATGCCGAAGATATTGGCTATACCGGCACCGAACTGCGTGAGCAGATCAATACCGATGCGGCCGCGCTGGCAAGGTTCGAGCAGATCCGTGTGGCCGGCGCCCTGCGCATGGGCCTGATCAAGACGCCGGAAGAAGCGTTGACACGCCAGCACACCCCAAAGATTGCGTTCGTTTCCAGGCCGAAGGATTACAAGTCCTCCAGCGGCAAGGAGGTAAAGGCATCAGAAGTGGATCTGCTGGTGCGTGCGCTGTCCATGGGCAAGCTGCACCATGCCATGATGGGCACGGCGGCCGTTGCCATCGGTACGGCTGCAGCGGTTCCCGGCACGCTGGTGAACCTCGCGGCGGGTGGCGGTGCACGTACGGCTGTGCGCTTCGGTCATCCATCCGGCACGTTGCGTGTTGGTGCCGAGGCCACGCTGGTGAATGGTGAGTGGACGGTGACCAAGGCCATCATGAGCCGTAGCGCGCGAGTATTGATGGAAGGCTGGGTGCGGGTGCCCGGTGATGCCTTCTAATGATGTAGCCGTGTTTGTACTGCAAAAACAAAGGTCGCTGAAGCGGCCTTTGTTTTTAGATGCATTCATGCTTGCTCGCCATCCTCCAGTGCACGCATCAAGGCGCCCATCTTGTCAAAGCACTCCTGATATTCCGCATCGCAATCAGAGTCCGCCACAATGCCGCCACCTGCCCAGGTGTACAAATCGCTCCCCTGGCGCAGCAGGGTACGAATGGCAATATTAAGCTCGGTATCGCCACCCGCAGTAATGAAGCCGATGCTGCCGCAGTAAATGGAACGGGGGGTCGGCTCCAGTTCGGCAATGACTTCCATCGCCCGTTTTTTCGGGGCGCCGGTAATCGAGCCGCCCGGAAAGCAGTCCCGTATCACATCGATGCCGTCACTCCCGGCAGACACCTCCGCGCTGATGGTACTCACCATGTGATGAACCGGGGGCAGGCTTTCAATATCAAAGAGTCGCTCCACACGGACTGTTCCTGTTTTTGCATGACGACCAAGATCATGCCGCAGCAAATCCACAATCATCAGGTTTTCCGCCTGATTCTTCTGGCTTTGGGCAAGCTGCGTCTT
>JBASJP010000165.1:0-4037 GCA_049655345.1 Moraxellaceae bacterium | reverse complement strand
GGCAGTCGATCATCAACATCAAGTCGGGGGGACGCGGGCGCCTGTCAACCTTTGCCGCGGGCATCTTCCTGTTGTTGATGGTGGTGTTCCTGGGCGACTGGGTGGCCCGCATCCCGATGGCGGCCCTTGTGGCCGTGATGATCATGGTTTCCATCGGCACCTTCAGCTGGGGTTCGATCCGCAACCTGCGCGACCATCCCAAGAGCTCCAGTATGGTGATGATGGCCACGGTGGTGGTGACCGTAGCCACGCATGACTTGGCCAAAGGGGTGCTGGTGGGCGTGTTGCTCTCGGGCTTCTTCTTTGCGCAAAAGGTAGGCCGGATGCTGCGGATCCGCTCCAAGACCGAGGACGAGGGGCGGGTTCGGGTCTACCAGGTCACCGGCCAGGTGTTCTTTGCCACAGCCGATCACTTCACCAATGCGTTCGACTACAAGGAGGTCATCGACAAGGTCTGTATCGACGTCAGCCGGGCCCACTTCTGGGACATCACCGCCGTCAGTGCGTTGGACAAGGTGGTGCTCAAGTTTCGCCGCGAGGGTGCTGACGTGGAAATCATTGGTCTCAATGAAGCCAGCACCACCATGGTCGACAAGTTTGGCGTGCACGACAAAGACGGCGCCGAAGACCTGCTGATGGGTCACTGAAAGGAAGCAGCATATGAACGCAAAGAACGACAACAAAGTCATGGCCTGTGTGGATCAATCGGCCTACGCTGCCCATGTGGCTGACTACGCCGCCTGGGCAGCGCAGCGCATGGGCGCGCCCCTGGAGCTGCTGCATGTGATCGATCGGCACCCGGAAATCAGCAAGGGCGATGACCACAGCGGCGCGCTCGGGATGGATGCCCAGGAAAAGCTGCTCGACCAGCTGTCGGCTGAAGACAATGCCAAGGCGCGCAGCGCCAAGGAGGCCGGGCGCTTGTTCCTCAACCAGTTGCGCCTGAGGGCAATGCAGGCGGGTGCGTCAGAGGTGGACGTGCGCCAACGCTATGGTTCCCTGCAGGAAACCCTGGTGGAGCAGGAAGAAGGCGTTCGCCTGATCGTGCTCGGACGTCGGGGCGAGTCTGCGCAGGTGACGCAACGTGACCTGGGGCGCAACGTGGAGCGCATTGTTCGTGGCCTGCACAAACCCATATTGACGGTGACCGAGGGCTTTGCCGCGCCCGGCAATGTGATGATTGCCTTTGATGGTGGTGCCGTCACGCGCCGCGGTGTGGAAATGATCGCTGCCAGCCCCTTGTTTCGCGGTCTGCCGATACACATCCTGATGACGGGCAAAGAAAATGCGGAAGCACCCAAGCAGATGGAGTGGGCTCGAAGCAAGCTGCACGAGGCAGGTTTTGAGGTGGTGACGGTCATCCGGCCGGGTGATACCGAAAGCACCATCGCCACGTACATTGCCGAGCATTCCATCGATCTGTTGACCATGGGCTCCTACGGCCACTCCATGCTGCACAGCTGGTTGTTCGGCAGCAAGACCACAGACTTGCTGCGTGCGTCCAGGATCCCGACGCTGCTGCTGCGATAGAACCGACGTTTGGCATTTTCTGATGACCCCTACCCGCTGTTCGCAAGCGACAACGTCGCTTGACGCGCGCCAGACGGTGTGCCATCACACAGACGCTGGCAGGATCGTGGTTTAAATTCATTTCTCCGGTCTGAACGCAAATTCGTTTGCTTCGCGCTGCAGCCAGCCTCGTTGACTCAAGCGCTCTCTGCCAACTTGCAGCTCAGATCACCATCCGTCTTAATGGAGAAAATGATGAAAAACTTGCGATTATTGATTGTTGGTACCGCCCCGCTACTGACGAGCGGCGTTGCCCTGGCGCAGACAGGAAACATGATGGGCGGTGGCAACTCCGGCTTCGGCTGGATGGGTGGCTACGGCGGGGTCTGGATGCCAGTGCTGCTCATTGTGGTTGTCGTCGCCCTTGTAGTTCTGGTCATTCAGCGCAAGGATAAGTGATCAACGCCAAGCTGTTTGAGCATCAGTCGCTCATCAAAAATTGCCCATCAAATGGCCTGAAGTAGCCAGGCCGAGCAGCATGAAGTCCTTCTTTAGCGTTCAGCGAACACGGTACACCGCGGCCGTGATGCTGTTCGTCTGGATGATTTCCTTGGGCATCGGCGTGGCCAACGCGTGTCTGCTCCAGCAGGACCGTGGACCACGTGACTCTTTCAGTCAAGGCCCTGCAGGGAACGACCTGACAGCGCATGCTGAAAGTGTGGCGTCGCAGGACCACTTCGCTGCGAATCCGGTTCATTCTGACGAGCACACATCGTTACCGGAAAAAATAACTTGCCTGCAATTTTGCGTGGCAGGGCAGAGCACACTCATCACAGACCACCTGGATGGACTCGCTCACCTTGATCTGGTTCCGATCTTGTTCTTGACCAGCTTGTTGGTGCCGGCAACACATCAGCCGTTGTCGGCGCTGGCGTTCACCAGCCCGAGTTGGTCGGAGCCACCTGTCTCCATCCGCTATTTGCGGCTCACTATTTGACATCCCCAAATCAGGCTCATTGCTGCTTGGGGCAACCCGCGTGGCAGTGGGTCTGCATCTGCTTTCAGCATGCCTTTCAGGTCATGCTGAAAGCGTCTCTTGCCGTTTCCCCTCATTTTTTCCAATTGGAGTTGACCATGTCACACCTTCGCCAGACCATTCTCACTATTGCCCTTGCTACGGCCGCCATCGGCGCCTCGGCCCAAACCGCTGCGCAAATCGACGCGCAACAAAAACAACATCAAGCCCGAGTTCTAGCTACCGAGCAAGCTTCCACCAATCAGCTCGCTTCGCCCGCCGACCCGGCCAGCGCCGGGAAGATGGCTGCCATGGACAGCAAAATGAAAGCCATGGCTGAAATGCACCAAAAAATGATGGCTGCCAAAACGCCAGAAGAAAAGAAGGCACTGATGGCCGAGCACATGAAAACCATGCAGGAAGGCATGAAGATGATGGGCATGATGGGGGGCGGCATGGCTGGCATGCAGGGCAACAAGCCGATGCCAGGTGACATGGGCCAACATCACCTAATGATGGAAAAACGCATGGCCATGATGGAATCCATGATGCAAATGATGATGGACCGGATGCCAGTGCCTGATGCCAATTAATGGCCGCATTGTCAGCACTCCGCCTGCGACGCAGCAAGGTCTGATGCACATGTCGCTAACAATGTCGTGACGCGCAAACGCTGTCATCGGTACGCGATGCAAGCCGCTCAAATCTTTCTATGGTGTAGCCAAAGGAGTTTTCAATGGCGTCCAGGAGGTCGGTCAGCTTGAAGGGTTTGGTCAGATAACGGTAGAACCCCGCTTGTAGACCTGCATCAATTTGAGTCTGAAACGCTTCTGAAGACACGGCGATCACGGGGATATTCGATGTCGTTGGATTCTTCCGCAGCCATGCCAATGCATCTCGGGCACTGATATCTGCGAGCCCTGTGTCCATGACAACCACATCCGGTTGGCACGCGACCGCGAATTCCATGCCAACTCTGCCGCATTTTGCCGTCAATAGCTTCACATCGTCGCGTCTGCCGATCAACTGCGTCATGAGCTGCATGTTGACCTTGTCGCTGGCAATGACCAGCAAAGTGCGGCCAGAAGTTGGCGTTGAAATCAAATCCATGGAATGACCCCTTGACGACCCGTTGTAAAACACTTTTTACGACGATTATGGGTGCGCTGCCGCACGGAAGCCAGGGAATATTGGGGCAAAGATGTAACTGACTGTTGGGCTATCGGTGCTGTGTTGTCTTCGCTGTGCTTCGGCTTGCTCATGCCGGGAGATTTTGCTCACGGCCGCGCAACACCTCCCAAGAGCGGATAAGGGTTGATCGGGCTGCCTTTCCACCATTGTTTTTCCGGCCCCAGAACGAACACGGCAAAGTGCAAATGCGGCGTGTTCGGATCGGCGTTGCCACTGGTGCCGACATAACCGACCAGATCGCCGCGTTTCAGCGCCATCCCTTCCTGGACACCGTCAGCGTACCGGTCCAGGTGCGCGTAGTAATAAGCCAACTGCGCGCTGG
>JBASJP010000164.1:0-4616 GCA_049655345.1 Moraxellaceae bacterium | reverse complement strand
GCCTGGAACAGGTTGATGGCAAGCAGCAGCACGAATGAAATCACCAGCATGACGGACGCAATCGCGGTGGCGCCGGCATAGTCATACTGTTCAAGTTTGGTGATGATCATCAGTGGCGCAATTTCGGAGATCATCGGCATGTTGCCGGCAATAAAGATGACCGAGCCGTATTCGCCGATGGCGCGGGCAAAGGCCAGTGCAAAGCCGGTCAGCAGTGCAGGCAACACGGCCGGAAAAATGATGCGGGTGAATGTTTTCCAGCGGGATGCACCCAGACTGGCGGCCGCTTCTTCCACTTCCAGCTCCAGATCCTCAAGCACGGGCTGCACTGTGCGTACAACAAAGGGCAGGCCGATAAAGGTGAGCGCCACTACCACGCCCAGCGGGGTGAAGGCCACCTTCAGGCCCAGCGGCTCCAGTACCTTGCCGAAGGCGCCGTTGGGGGCGTACAGCGCGGTCAGGGCGATACCGGCTACCGCCGTGGGCAAGGCAAAGGGCAGGTCGACCAGTGCATCAATGATGCGCTTGCCGGGAAAGCGGTAACGCACCAGAACCCAGGCCACGAGAAAGCCGAACACGGCATTCAGCCCTGCGGCAATGAACGATGCGCCGAAACTGAGTTCATAGGAGGCCAGCACGCGCGGGGCGGTTACCGTGTTCACGAAGTCCTCCCAGGTCATGGTGGCGGTCTTGAAGAACAGTCCGGACAGGGGAATCAGCACGATCAGGCTGAGGTAGAACAGGGCAAAGCCCAGCGTAAGGCGAAAGCCCGGCAGTACACTGGGGGAGCGTGAAAAACCAAACATGGGTAGATGCCTGCGGTTTGTTTCTTGTGTGGGCCGGTCGCTGCTCAGGAGGCAAAACGGAACTGGCCGGTGTGTCCCGGACTGCGTGCGGGCTTTGTGACGGCAACACGATAACCACTGCCACGAACCGACTCGATCAGGTGTCCAAGACCCAGACGTGCCAGTTGCCCACGCAGTCGATAGATGTGTACATCGACAGTTCGTTCTTCAACGTAACCATGATCATTCCAGACGCGATCAAGCAGTTGCTGGCGCGAGAAAAGTCGCCCAGGTTGACTGGCCAGTAAATGAATCAGGCGAAAGGTAAGCGGAGTCAGCTCCAGCTGCAGATGGCCTGCCCATGCTTGCTGTCTGGATGGGTCAATCCGCAATCCTTCATGCTCAAATATTTCCTCCGGCGATGGCGCCTTCTGTAGCAGTTGCCGTGCTCTCAACAGGAGTGACTGTGGTTCTGGTGCGGTCCGCTGGAGCGATTCCGGGAGCGTAATGCCGGGCTCATCATCCAGCGCGAGCAATGGCAACGGGCGGTGCAGAGGAAAGTGACGGCGCAATGGTGAGTCCAGTAATTCTGGAATGGCGGTGCATCCGGCAAGCACCAGATCTGGTGTTGCATCACCGGCCTCGTTGTTCAGTACGCGCAATGCTTCGTCTGCACTGGCTGCGCACAGGACAAGATAATTGCTTTGTACCAGTACGTGGCGGATGAAGTTTCGTGCCGATACGTTGCGGTGAATCAGCAGAATGACACTACTCATGATGCGTTGCTCCAGATGTTCTGGCTGTCACAGAATGGCCAGTGCCACTTCGGTGGATTTAACCAGTGCCACGACTTCGGTACCGACGGTGAGGTTGAGGTCCTTGACAGAGCGGGTAGTGATGACCGACGTGACAACTCCCTGCGGAGTTTCCACTTCAACCTCGGACACCACCGGGCCGGTAATGATTTCACGGATGCGTCCGCGAAACTGGTTGCGCACATTGACTGCTTCGATGGTCATGATGGTTCTCCGTAATGCACTGCATGAAGAAAGTGACGACCCGCCGCTGGCGGACCGTCACTGTCGCCGCGGGTCTTATTTCTTGCCGGGCTGATAGATTTCGTCGAAGGTGCCTCCGTCAGCGAAGTGTGTTTCCTGTGCCTTGGACCAGCCGCCAAAATCCTTGATGCCGAACAGCTTGATCTTCGGAAACTGTGCAGCGTATTTCGCGGCGACAGTCGGGTCGGTTGCCCGGTAATAGTTCTTTGCGGCAATTTCCTGTCCCACCGGGCTGTACAGATACTCAAGGTAGGCTTTGGCCACTGTTGCGGTGCCATGCTTCTTCGCGAACTTGTCCACGACGGTTACGGGCGGTTCGGCCAGGATGCTCACGGACGGCACCACGATTTCAACCTTGTCCGGCCCCAGTTCCTTTACTGCCAGGAAGGCTTCGTTTTCCCAGGCCAGCAGCACGTCACCAATGCCGCGTTCCACGAATGTGGTGGTGGAACCACGTGCACCGGAGTCCAGCACCGGCACGTTCTGGAACAGCTTCTTCACAAAGCTCTTTGCCTTGTCGGTGTTGGCACCCGGCTGGCGCAGGGCATAGCCCCAGGCAGCGAGATAGTTCCAGCGGGCACCGCCCGAGGTCTTGGGGTTGGGCGTGATGACCGAGATGCCGGGCTTGACCAGGTCGTTCCAGTCCTTGATGCCCTTGGGGTTGCCCTTGCGCACCAGGAACACGATGGTGGAGGTGTAGGGCGAGCTGTTGTGTTTGAGCTCCTTTTCCCAGTCCTCATTGAACAGGCGGCCCTTCCTGGCGATGGAATCCACGTCATAGGCCAGCGCCAGCGTCACCACATCGGCCTCCAGTCCGTCGATCACGGCACGGGCCTGTTTGCCGGAGCCGCCGTGGGACTGCTTGACGGCGACGGTGTCGCCCGTTTTCTGCTGCCAGTAGGCGGAAAAGGCAGCGTTATAGTCCTGATAGAGTTCGCGGGTCGGGTCATACGACACGTTAAGCAGCGAGACTTCTTTGGCCTGTGCCACAAGAGCGGTGGTGGACAGTGCAATGGCGGCGGCAAGATGACGCCAGGGGAATGACTTGGGCATGGCAGGTTCCTCAGGGGTATGCGTGACAGGTGATGAGGAGAGCCTACAAAAGCCTTGTGATTATTAAAAAGAATATATAATGATTAGATTGTTTCTTTTGGTTATATGCGATTTCAGACAAGAGCCCTGAATGCAAAAAGCCCCGGACAGTGCCGGGGCTTTTTGCATGCGTGGATGTGACTCAGAAGCCGGTGCCGGCAATGAAGCGCGCCATGTCCTTGAGGTACACGCCCTGATCCAGATGGACGATGTGATTGCCCGGAAACCAGTGCAGGCGCGGATGATCCCAGTGATCCCAGAGCAGCCGGGCATGCTTGGGCGGAACCACACGATCACCGGCACCGCCGACAATCATCAGGCGTTCTTTCGGCAGCTTGGGCTTCCAGGTGAGGGGGCTTTGCACGGCCATGGCATGACGGGCCTCCGGGATGGAGATGCCGGCCATGCGCAGGCCCAGCTTGATCAGCGGTCCGGCCGGTGCCCACTCGAAAATGACGTCGGTGAGGCTGGCGACCGGCACAATCGGAATGGAAAAGTGCAGCCGCTCTTCGGCGGCGGCGAGCAGTGCAGAGGTATAGCCGCCCAGTGAAATACCGGTGACCCCGATTTTCTCCACACCGTTTTCCTGCTCCAGCCAGTTCATCAGCAGGCGGAAATCATGCACGCCTTGCAGGACGGTCTCGTTGAGATGGCAGGCACCGTAGGAAAAGACGCCATGACCGCTGTAGGGCGCCCAGCGCTCCTGGCGGTTGCCGTGAAAGGGCAGGGTGTAGAGCACGATGTCGTAGCCCTGCCTGTAGAACCAGTCCAGATGAAAAAACCGGCTGTTCAGCCAGTGTGAATCCAGAATGAAACCGTGAATCACGCACAATGTCGGGCGGGGTTTGTCTCCGTGGCGCCAGTACTGTGCCCATGCCGTGCCGTTGCGTCGCAGTGTGCTGTAATGCGGTTGCAGGGCCGGGTTGAGTGTCTGGTAGGGACTCTCGAACGACAAGGTTTCGGTAATGGCTCCCTGCGGCGCAAACCTCACGCTGACGGGCTTGCGCGTGACGTTGATGGGGGCGGTCGGCCGCGGAAACACCGCATCAACGTCGCCGCGATCAGCCAGAGCTGTGTAGAAGTGCCGCTCGACGTTGTCGGTCTTCAGCTGGCGCATGGTGCCAATGAGGGCAAACAGTGTGGCCAGGCTGGCAAAGCCGGTGCGCGTGATCACGTCGAGCATGGCCAGGCTTTCCACGACTACCTGGGTGCGGGTGTCCAGATAGAAGTCATCAGGAAACTTGTGGAAGACCGGGTCCAGGTTATTCCACCAGGGCTGCTCCGGCATGATGCGGCGTGAGTGACCGTAAGTAGCGTTGGCAACGCGTGATACTTCGGCGGCAATACTGTTCTGGTCCATGGGTATATCCCCTGTTTCAAGCGCGCCACCCTAGCCATCGCAGTGGGATGTGGCAATGGCTCTTTCGGGTTGTCGGGTCACTCTTGGAGCCAATGTCACGAAGAATGGCCTGGGCAACAGGGCTGTTGTCTTATATTCGATATTTCCAGTAATATCGAATGATGAACGAAAGAAACGCTGTCACCAGCCTTGCGGCACTGGCGCACGAGACCCGTCTGGCCCTTTACCGACGCCTGGTGCGTGCCGGTATGGCGGGCCTGAGGCCGGGTGAGCTGGGTGTCGAGTTCGGCCTGCCCCCGGCTACCCTGTCATTCCATCTCA
>JBASJP010000163.1:0-2824 GCA_049655345.1 Moraxellaceae bacterium | reverse complement strand
TTTTTTCAGCCCAACTCATGCGGCCTGGTGGCCATGGGCTATGTGCTCAAGCGTCTTTGCTGCTAACCGGGGCATTGCGGACGGCTCGCAGGAAGTCCTTGTCATAATAGGCCTGCGCCAAGTGATGCAGGTCCTCATTGATCTGCTCGCGTAATGTGACGAGGTCAGGGCCATTCTTGTCCAGTCGGACCACTCCGAATTCGCCAGGGTCAGCTGTCTGGCGCGCGGCTGACTTCAGCAGTGCATGAAGGTGAGCCCATGAGCCAGCCTCAGGGCGATGAGGAATGCGGTACGAGGCAAGGCGCGCGGCCAGCCGGGCTGGGTCTTCAATCCTGAAGTAGGTAGGTAGCACCTGCTCCAGCAGTCGATCCAGTCGTTGCCAGATCAGGCGCTTTTGTTCATCCGAATAGCGGTTCCAGTCAATTACTTCATGCAGGTAGCGTCGACACCCTCGGCAGACCGTATCGCCAAAGGTGGTCGAGCAAATTCCTATACAAGGAGTGTGGACTTTCTTGAACAGCATTATGCGTATGGCTTCCGGACAAGTCTGAAACCTTAGCAGATTCATGCAAGTGCGGCACCGGCGTCATGCCGCTAGAAATTGAGGTTTGACCCGGCCCACGTATTCTGCGAAAAAGGCGCGCATTAGAAATCCGGAGTATCCCCATGACAACGTATACCATCGTCAAGCACATCCACATGACTGCCGCATTGGCGAGTGGCGCCTTTTTCCTGCTCCGGGGCCTCTGGATGATGCAGGAGTCTTCGTTTTTCAATGCCAGACTAGTCAGGGTGTTGCCGCATGTGATCGATACCGTGCTTCTGGTTTCCGCCTTGGTGCTGATTGGCCTGATGGGGTCTTTCCCGACGTTTGTGCAGGTCAAGATTGGCGCCCTTTTTGTTTACATCGCTCTTGGCATGATGGCTTTCCGGTTCATGAAAGGGTGGGGCGCCAGGGTTTTCATGTTTTTTCTGGCCCTCTCTGTCTATGCCTTTATTCTCAGTGTTGCCATTACAAAGCACCCGCAGGGCTTTTTATCAGCTATTATGTGAACGAGTTGACGTACTTTTCTGTCATAGTGTTGTTGCAGCGTAAATCAGGGTTCCGTTCCCCGGTGCCATTTGTTACAAAGGGCGCCTACGGGTTTTTGCCCTGTTTCGCGTAAGGAGAGTTCACATGCGTATTTTGACTGCTTCGGCCGTTCTGGCTGTTGTTGCACTGGCTGGCTGTACAACCAATCCCTATACGGGCGAACGTCAGGTAAGCAAGGCTGCCATTGGCGCAGGCATTGGTGTTGCTACGGGTGCTGCCATTGGTTACTCGACCGGTGACAACAAGAAGGAACGCAAGGATGCTGCACTCAAGGGTGCCGCGATTGGTGGCGTGGCTGGTGGTGGCGTTGGTGCCTACATGGACTATCAGGAAAAGAAGCTGCGTGATCGTCTGGCCGGTGTTGGTGTAGGCGTCCAGAAAGACAAGGCCACTGGTGCCATTACCTTGATCATGCCAGGCAATATCACGTTTGCTACCGCACAGAGCAGCGTGCGTGCAGACTTCTATCCGGTACTGGATGCTGTGGCTGATGTGCTGAAGGAGTACAACAAGACGTCAGTTGCTGTTACAGGCCATACCGATAACGTGGGGCGTGATGACTACAACATGAATCTGTCGACCGAGCGCGCCCGCTCGGTGTCCCAGTACCTGATCAGTCGCGGCGTCAATGGTGGTCGTATGTCTGCCACCGGTATGGGCAAGTCCATGCCGATCGCTGATAACTCGACTGAAAATGGTCGTTCGCAGAATCGTCGTGTTGAAATCCGGATCAACCCGCCAGCATCGGTGTAATCCGAGCCTGCTGATAAAAAAGCCCGACTTTGTCGGGTTTTTTTATGCCAGAAATTCAATGTTGGTGAGAGCTTAGCGTGACTCGAGCAGTGCCAGCAGTAATTGAGGCAACAGTCTGCGTGTTTGTCCCTGCGGGTCTTTTCGGGGATTGAGTTCAACAATCTCCAGTGCTCTCAAACGATGCTTGCGCGGCTGCTGCCGCAGTAGTTGCGCCAGCTTTCGTGGTTGCAGCCCATATCGTTCAGGAACACTGACCCCGGGTGCCAGCATGGGATCCAGGACATCCAGATCAAGACTGACGCCAAATCCTCCCGGCGCTGCCGAAACCTGGCGCCATGCTTCATTCAGGACAGCGGCCAGCCCGCGCGTACGGATTTCATCGCGGGTATAGAAGCGTACCCCGAGACGCTTGAGGCGCAAGGGTTCGCCAGCCTCAAAACTGCGCACCCCCAGTACGGCGCAAAAGCGAGGGTCAATCACTGGTGAGAAACCGGCAAGATGAGTCAGTCGCGAGTCGCCTTCACCTAGCAATACGGCCAGTGGCATGCCGTGCAGACGTTTGCTGGCCGATGATTCCGGTGTGTGGCTATCCAGGTGGGCATCAATCCAGAGCAACCCCAAGGGCTGCTGCCGGCTGGCAACAACGCCACTCCAGGTGCCAATGGCACAAGTGTGATCGCCACCAATGATGACCGGGAGCACACCACCGCGCCGGAGTTGTTGTACCCGATGCTTGAGTCGTTGCACGCTGTCCAGTACGACACTGGCACCTTGCGGGTAGCGTTGCAGGCCAGAGCCACTTTCCCGGACAACTCCGGCCCAGCGCATGCCAAGAGGCAAGCGACGATGCAGTCCCCTGAACTCCTGCTCATAAAAGGCTTGCGGGCCGTGGCGACAGCCCGGGTGTGCACCACCAACCGAGAATGCTGCTCCGAGCAAGGCGAGGCGCATGGTGAGGTCCCTGAGGCAGTAGCCTAG
>JBASJP010000162.1:0-6989 GCA_049655345.1 Moraxellaceae bacterium | reverse complement strand
GCGCACTCGGCCTGATCATGGTCGACTATCTGCAGCTGATGCGCGTGCCGGGGCTGGAGAGCAACCGCGTCAACGAAATTTCGGAAATCTCGCGCTCGCTGAAGGGCCTGGCGAAGGAAATGAACTGTCCGGTGGTTGCGCTGTCGCAGCTTAACCGCTCGTTGGAACAGCGCCCCAACAAGCGTCCGGTGATGTCCGACCTGCGTGAGTCCGGTGCTATCGAGCAGGATGCCGACGTCATCATGTTCATCTACCGTGACGAGGTCTACAACCCGGAGTCCGAGGACAAGGGCACGGCAGAAATCATCATCGGCAAGCAGCGTAACGGCCCCATTGGCAAGGTGCGTCTGGCCTTCCTCGGAAAGTACCTGCGCTTCGAGGATCTGGCGCCCGAGTTCTATCGCGACCGTCGCGAGGATGAAGACTGATGCGTGACGCTGTCCTCCACATCAATCGTGGGGCGCTGCAACACAACCTGCAGCGGGTGCGTGACCTGATGCCGGGTTCAAGAGTGCTGGCCATGGTGAAGGCGGATGCCTATGGTCATGGCGCCTTGCTGGTGGCAGGGGCCCTGGCGGCGGACGGTTTTGGCGTGGCGTTTCTGGAAGAGGCGCTGGCCTTGCGGACCGCCGGTATCCGGCAGCCGGTCACTTTGCTGGAGGGCGTGTTCTCGGCGGAGGAAATGGCCGAGGTGGTGCGCCATCAGTTCACTCTCGTCGTGCATCAGGACCTCCAGTTGCGTTTGCTGGAAACCGTGCCGGCGGCGACACCAGTGGATGTCTGGCTCAAGATTGATACCGGGATGCATCGACTGGGCTTTGCGCCAGAGCAGGTGCCTGACGCGTATCGCCGGTTGCAGGCGTTGCCGGGTGTGCGGTCTGTCGGGCTGATCACCCATTTTGCGTCCGCAGACGAACCGGGCTCTGTACAGACCCTGCGTCAACTGGAAACTTTCCGTGCCTTGCAGCAATCGCTGCAGGCTGAAGCTGGTAGTGCCGTGCCGGACAGTCTGGCCAACTCTGCCGCCATTCTGGCCTGGCCCCAGGCACAGGGCAGCTGGGTGCGTCCCGGTATCATGTTGTATGGCTGCTCGCCGTTTGCGGATCGCAGCGCCGAGTCACTGGGCCTGCGTCCGGTGATGACGTTGCGCTCCCGCCTGATCGCGGTACGCGAGCTCAGGGCCGGCGAACCGGTCGGCTACGGCGCAAGCTGGGTGGCACAGCAGGACACCCGTATCGGTGTGGTGGCTGTCGGTTATGGCGATGGTTATCCCCGTCATGCCGTCAGTGGCACGCCGGTACTGGTGAACGGTGTGCGCGTGCCCCTGGCGGGCCGTGTCTCCATGGACATGATCACGGTGGACCTGGGGAGCCTGCCCGCAGAGGTTGGCGATCCCTGCGTACTGTGGGGTGAGGGCTTGCCGGCGGATGAAGTGGCGGCGTGTGCCGGCACCATCAGCTATGAGCTTTTTTGCAGGTTAACGGCACGCGTCGAACGCGAGACGCTCTGAGCGCACGGCGTAGAGCGGCTGTATAGCCTGCCTCGGGCTAAGCCCGTTTTCATATGCTTCCAATCTGTCTAACGCATTCATCCGGAGGCGCTATGCTGAAAATGCAAGGCACCGAGGATGAAGATCATGCGCACGCTTTATTACCTGACGGACAAGGTTGAAACCGCCGAGGCAATGGCCTCCACGCTGGCCTCACTGAATATCGACAACAATGGTTACTACATTGTGAGTCGTGATCATGACGGCGTGCGTCGGCATCACCTTCATGATGCATCTGTCATGGAGGAAACCGACTTTGTTCATTCGGGAGAAAGAGGCGCACTGGTTGGAGGACTGGCGGGATTACTGTTTGCAGTGTGGATTGCCATTGCACAGCCGCTGGGATTGTCCATGAGCCTCGGTGCCTTCCTTTTCGTATCTGTCCTCATCGGGTGCTTTGGCGCCTGGGTCGGGGGCATGGTGGGCATCAGCCATGAGAACTACAAGCTGGAGCCCTTTCACCAGGCGATTGCCTCAGGGAAATACCTGATGGTGATCAATGTCCGTGAAGCCGCAAAGGCGCGGCATTTGAAGGAGGTAATGCATCATCGTCACCCGGAGGCCCGCTTCGAGGCTGAGGATGATGCGGGTACTGAGATATTCGCAACACGGCCCGAGTTTCGCCCACGTCATCTTTGAGTTCTCGAGACGGAGATGATGCAAGCGATGGAGCGGTGAAAACCGCGTAATGGTCCGCGTTCAGCCACGGACCGACCCCGCCACCCGGCGGGGTTTTTTATGCGTGTCTTTTAAGCAGGCCTGTGCCTACAATCCGGTCAGATTTTTATGAAACCGGATGTCATGAGCAAGAACAAGAACCTGTATGCCTGCACGTCATGTGGCTCGGAGTTTCCGAAGTGGGCGGGTCAGTGTGGCGAGTGTGGCGAGTGGAATACCCTTACTGAAATCCGGCGTGAAGCAGCACCCAAGGGGCCGCGTTCCGGCGGCTATGCCGGGCAGGTGGCCAACGTCACGGTGCTGGGGGATGTCAGGGTTGATGCCGAGTCCCGCTTCCCCTCCGGCCTGTCGGAGCTGGACCGGGTATTGGGTGGGGGCCTGGTGGCCGGTTCGGTGGTGCTGATCGGCGGCGATCCCGGTATTGGCAAGTCCACCATTCTGTTGCAGACACTGACGCATCTGGCGGAAGGCATGCCGGCACTGTATGTGACGGGTGAGGAGTCGCTGGGGCAGGTTGCCATGCGTGCCAAGCGTCTTGAATTACCGATGGGGCATCTGCGCCTGATGGCGGAGACCTGCGTGGAAAACATTATTGCCACCGCACGTGAGCAGAAGCCGCGTGTGCTGGTGGTGGATTCCATCCAGACGATTTTTACCGAGGCACTGCAGTCGGCGCCCGGGGGTGTTTCGCAGATTCGTGAATCCGCGGCATTGCTCACCCGCTTTGCCAAGCATTCCGGTTGTGCCCTGTTTCTGGTGGGGCATGTCACCAAGGAAGGTGCACTGGCGGGGCCGCGTGTGCTTGAGCACATGGTGGACTGCGTGCTGTATTTCGAGGGCGAGGCAGATTCGCGTTTTCGGGTGATCCGCGCGGTAAAAAACCGTTTTGGTGCCGTTAACGAGCTTGGGGTTTTTGCCATGACGGATCGCGGCCTGCGTGAAGTCAGTAATCCCTCTGCCATTTTCCTGTCACGTCACAGTGAGGCCATTCCCGGTTCCATCGTCATGGTAACGCGTGAAGGTACGCGCCCCTTGCTGGTGGAAGTACAGGCACTGGTGGATGAGTCGTATGGCAATCCACGTCGTGTTGCCGTGGGGCTGGACCAGAACAGGCTGGCCATGTTGCTGGCCGTGCTGCATCGTCATGGTGGCATAGCCACGGTGGGGCAGGATGTGTTTGTGAATGTGGTCGGTGGTGTGCGTGTGATGGAAACCGGCTCCGATCTTGCACTGCTGCTGGCGGTGACATCCAGTTTGCGCGGGCAGGCCTTGCCGAATGATCTGGTGGTGTTCGGTGAAGTCGGGTTGTCCGGAGAAATAAGGCCGGTGACCAATGGCCAGGAACGTCTGAAGGAAGCGGCCAAGCACGGCTTCAAACGCGCCATTGTGCCCAGGGGTAATGTGCCCAAGCAGGCTATCGAGGGGCTGGAAATTGTGGCGGTCGGGCGCTTGCACGAAGCGCTTGAGGCAGTCTGAGCGTTTTGGCCGGGGATGATGATGCGCAGGATGACAGACAGTTTTGCCGTTGCAGTGCTGCTGGCGTCATCCCTGACGCAGGCGCAGGCAGAACCGGCGACGGCGGAGGTCGGGGCGGCAGTAGCGGAGCGGCCCAGGATTGCATTGGCACTGTCGGGTGGTGGCGCGCGCGGTCTGGCGCATGTGGGGGTTTTGAAAGCGCTTGATCGTTTGCGTGTGCCCTATGACTGTATTGCCGGGACCAGCATGGGCGCGATTGCCGGAGGAGCCTTTGCGTCGGGAACGTCTGTGGCCGATGTCGAGCGCATGGTCAGGGCAGCAGACTGGGCTTATATATTCTCGGACAAGCCACGCCGGAGTGATATCCCCTACTTCCGCAAGAGTGAGGATTTCCAGAACTATTTTGATTTTACGCTCACGCTGAAGGGACTGCAGTTGTTGCCTCCGAGAAATTTTGTCGGCGTACAGAACATCGGTCTTTTTTTTCGCGACCTGACGGATGCCACCCATGCCATTGATTTTGCTGATCTGCCCATTCCGTTTCGTGCGGTTGGTACGGATATAGTGACCGGCGATGCGGTGATCCTGAGTGAAGGCATGCTGGCCGAAACCATGCGTGCCAGCATGACGATTCCTGGTGTGTTTCCGCCGATTCCCTACAGAAATCATCTGCTGGTGGATGGCGGGATTGCCAATAACCTGCCGGTCAACGTGGCGCATGACCTGTGTGGTGACGTCGTTATTGCGGTGGATGTATCGACGCCCATTTTCAAGGCGGACGAGATGAGGTCGGTCCTTGATTATGGGACCCAGGCAGTCAACGTCAGCATGCAGCGCAGCATGAACGAGTCACTGGCCGCCATTCAGGAACAGGACATCCTGATTTCGCCTGCCTTGCAGGGATATTCCCCCGCCGACTTTGGAAAAGTTGACGATCTGATCCGGATCGGTGAGGAGGCAGTGGCGCTGAACGAAGAAAAGCTGCAGCCGTACCAGCTGGATCAGGCGAGCTATGATGCGTGGAAGCGGGCCGTGCAGTTGCGTCGTCATCCTGTCCACAGGCTTCAGCAAGTGACCATGGAAAAAACCCGGTGGGTCAACCCGCGGGTGCTGCAGTCGTTACTGGATGTTCGTCGCGATCAGGTACTGGATACGGCGGCTTTGCATCAGCGCATTGATGAGGTGTTTGCGCGTGGTGATTTCTCCAGAATCAGTTATGACGTCCTGCCGGCAGAAGAAGGGAAATCGGTTCTGCATGTGATTCCGGAAGAAAAACCCGGTCGTGATTTTGTACGCTTCGGCCTCTCTCTTTATTCCGACTTTCAGGGTGATGCCGAGTTCACGGCGCTGGCCTCCTTGCGCAGGGCCTGGTTAAACCGGCTGGATGCGGAGTGGCGAACCGATGTGGAAATTGGTCGTGACAAGGCGCTCTACAGTGAGTGGTATCAGCCGGCCAGTCTCGGTTCCGAGTTTTTTGTGGCGCCGTATTTCAGCTACCGCAGTGATTATCGTGACTCCAGCCTGAATGGTCAGCTGCCGTTTTCCTATGTGCTGAAAACGGTTGATACCGGCATGGAGTTCGGGTCTGTTTTTGGTCGCTGGGGTGAGTTGCGTGTGGGGGCGTTGACCGGACGCGGGGGCGTGGATGGTGAGGATGATCCGACAGTAGTTGATCAGAGCTTTGACCGGGGTGGTTACACCTTCAAGCTCACGCTGGATCAGCTGGATAATGTCAGCTTTCCGCATCATGGCGGGTTGGTACGAGTGAATTTCTACGAATCTGCAGATGATCTGGGCGCGGATGACTCCTACTCGCGATTGTTGCTGGAGGGACGGCAGGCCTTTACGTCGGATGCCAACACGTTGCTGTTGGTGGGCCGGGCCGGCAGCAGTCTGGGTACGGACATGCCTTTCTATGAAAATGTGCGTCTGGGTGGCCTGTTCAACCTGAGTGCCATGCCGTCAGGCAGTATTGATACGCCCAACCAGATATATGGACGTGCCCAGTATTATCGACAGATTGCGCAGTTGCCGGGACTGGTCGGCAAGGGTGTTTATGCGGGCGGCTTGCTGGAGTCTGGCTGGGGATGGGAGAACGATCTTTTTGATGTGCCGGATGCGCGGGACCTGCTCTGGTCGGCGGGCGCATATCTGGCGGCGGATACGTTTATCGGTCCGCTTTATTTGCTGGGTGCATTTGGCAGCGACAACGAGATGGCGGTCTATATGGCACTTGGGGTCAATTTCTGATCGGACGGTCTCAGCGTGAGTTGATGTGTCGGCGCCAGGCCCACAGAACCAGTCCGGCAAGTGCCAGCACAATCAGCAATGGGGCAAGGATTGCCATGAGGGTCAGGGCCAGTGAGCCAAGCCATTCGCCGGTTGCAACGACAGGGTTGCCAAGGCCACCAGTGGTAGCTGTTGATGTGGCGCGGGCGAGCATGCTGCCCGCCTGCACGATGCCGGCCGTTCCGCCACCGGCAATCAGTGCCAGTGACCACTGCAGCATCGGTTGGTCGATTCCCGTGATCAGCGATGCCGTCATCAGGGTGCCGGCAATGATCGCCCCTGGCGCAGCAACCGTGTCGAGCAGGTGGTCCACCAGCGGAAAATAATATCCGCCTATTTCCAGTACGGTGGCGGCACCCAGTGCCACAACGGCAGCAGGACTTGCCAGCCAGACCATATCTCCCTGCACGGGGATGTAATTCAGCCAGCTGCCCAGCGCCAGTCCGAACAGCGGCAGGAATATGCGCAGGCCGGCCGCGGCTGCCAGTCCGATACCCACCAATAAGGCAATCATCAGTTCCATGTCCTGGCTCCTTGTCGTGGCAGGGTGCAGGATACGAAGATGTACGCAGAGATGCCACCCGCTCTGGGCGCAATGAGGAGTGTGTCATGAGCAATGAATTGCCTGTGTTTCCCCTGCATGCCGTACTTTATCCCGGTGCCGTGTTGCCCTTGCGGATATTCGAGTTGCGGTACCGCCGTCTTGTTGACGAGTGTGGCAAGCAGAAGCCTTTTGTGGTGGTACGCATCCGCGACGGGCGTGAAGTGGGCGAGCCTGCCTTTACGCAGGATGTCGGCACGCAGGTGCATTTTACCGAGCTGGTCAGTCAGCGTGATGGCACGCTGGGTGTCATGTTGCTGGCAGATGAACGTGTGCGCCTGCATGACTTTCGTGTCGAGGCGGATGGACTGATGTTTGCGCGGGCGGAGCCGCTGGCGGCCGACACGTATGTGCCGGTACCCGATGACCTGCAGGCACTTGCCAGCGCACTTGAGG
>JBASJP010000161.1:0-1510 GCA_049655345.1 Moraxellaceae bacterium | reverse complement strand
GTGCTGAAGAAGATCAAGCAGCTGACGCTTGATATGGCTACCGATGTGTTCATGGGGGAACAGCTGGGACCGGAAGCCGACAAGGTGAATCAGGCCTTTGTGGATTGCGTGCGTGCCGGTACCTCGATTGTGCGATTCCCCGTACCCGGCGGTCGCTGGAAAAAAGGTCTGGACGGACGCAAGGTGCTGGAAGATTTTTTCCGTTCGCGCATTGCACACAAGCGCGCGCATCCGGGTGAAGATCTTTTCTCTCGCCTGTGTCAGGCCGAAGACGAACTCGGGCGGCGTTTCAGTGATGACGATGTGATCAACCACATGATCTTCCTCATGATGGCCGCGCACGACACGTCGACCATTACGCTGTGCTCCATCATGTATCATCTGGCCAAATACCCCGAGTGGCAGGAGCGTGTGCGCGCCGAAGCGATGGCGCTTGGCAAGCGGGATCTGGATCACGATGATCTGGCTAAACTGGAGGCCACGAGCCTGGTAATGAAAGAGGCACTGCGCATGATTGCGCCGGTGCATGGCATTCCGCGCAAGACCGTGAAGGACTGCGAATTCATGGGGCATCACATTCCGGCAGGGACGTTCATTGCCGTGAGCCCGATGGTGTCGCACCACTTGCCAAACTGGTGGGAAAAACCGGAGGTGTTTGATCCGGAGCGGTTTACCGAGGCCCGCAACGAACACCGCAAGCACCCGTACCTGTACGTGCCGTTTGGAGGCGGTGCACACATGTGCATCGGCCTGCATTTTGCGGAAATGCAGATCAAGGCGATCCTGCATCATGTGGTGCAGCAGTACCGCTGGAGTGTGCCGGAAGACTACGTCATGCCGGTTGATTTTACGTCGCTGCCGGTGCCGGGTGACGGCTTGCCGGTGAAGCTGGAACGTTTGTAGTCCTGAACGGGATGCGGCAATAAAAAAGGCGACCGATGGTCGCCTTTTTTATTCATGGAAGAGCAGTCAGCATCAGAGGCCGGCCAGTTTCAGGCGGTTGGCATGCTGGCGGAACACGGACTTGGGGTTGGTTTCGAAAATGCTGACCAGTCCCAGTACCTGGTTCACTTCATCGAGATGATTCATGCGGTAGTTGTCGCGGATGACCTTGCCGAGGTGGCTGCTGCAGCGACTCACCAGGCCGTCATTGGGCTGTCCGGCAAATGCCAGTGAGGTCAACGCCATGCCGGCATCGGAGATGTCCAGCATATTGGTCAGTACACCGGTGCCACCCCAGGAGTAGAAATTCACGCCGTTGGCGGAATAGGCACCCTCACCACAACTGGTGGTGGGAACGCCGGCGGGATACACGGCATTGAAACTGGCGGCGCCAGCCGTGGTCAGCGAGTTGAGGCCGGCCAGCGAATCCTGCGAGAGGGTTTCACCCGCCGCCAGACCAATCAGGGCACCAAAGCCGTTGACCACCGACGTCAGCAGTGAGGTCAATGGTGCGCCGATCACGGCCAGATCCGATGCCTGCTTGATCAGGTCGGCCACGACAGAACCC
>JBASJP010000160.1:0-5229 GCA_049655345.1 Moraxellaceae bacterium | reverse complement strand
GCGTTGTAGGCGAGGAGCGTTCCGCGAGGACCGATCAGGTTGATGAGTGATTCAGCAAATCCGCGGCGAGGGTCGCCTCTGTCATCAGCCAGCCATTCGGCGTGCTTCAGCGTGCCGGTATGCGACTGGATATGGCAGGACCACTGAAAGGGAACTTGCTGATAAGGGCGGGTGCCGGCCCATATGGGGGCGGCAAAGCTGATGGTCTCAAAGTCGATGAAATAGCGTGGATAAGACAGGGTGCTCATGTCATTCCGAACCGCTTTGTCCAGCATTGGCTTGCCTGTGGTAATGGATTTCCACATGCGGACATGACGATCCGTGTTCAGCCGGCCTTTTGGGATATCCCGGATATCGCTATAGCCCTCCGACCGTAGAGTGGCTGCCAGCTTTTGCGAGTGGGGCAGCAGTTCAACCGGGTGGGCCGTTAGGTCTTCCGGAGGGTGACAGTAGTCAATAAAAGGGCAGTCGAATGGGTCATGGCATTGTGGCCCCGGTTCTACGTCGGGCTCAGGGCCTGCCAGCGTTTCTTGAGCGGTTTTGATCCATTCCGGAACCAGCGGAATGAGTCGGCGCGCTTTTTCGGTGACATCAACAGGCGTGAACAGCCCGGTATAGTTCCGGCTCCCCGGATAGACAAACGTGTTGTCGATGTGAACAACGGAGATTCTGCTTAGGGACACACCAGCCTGTTCGGTGACATAGGCCTGAATGGCGACATCGTTTAGGTGGTAGTCCTTGACCTGTGTGGAGGATTTCACCTCGGCCAGGTGATAACCACCTTTCACGGGCAGCAGGAGATCATTTCTGACCAGTACGCCGTCCTGTTTGAAAGTGGCCTCGAATACCGGTAGACGTTTGCTTTCGGCCAGTTGTGAGGCCGTGTCCTCGATAGCCTGACCCAGATCAGCGCCATCAATTAGGAGGCCATTGGGATACTGCTGTCGCGCTAAATCACCCACTACGTTTCCGGCATCCATGCGGGCCTGCTGCGAGACATCTACTATCTGCAGTTCTGGCTTGTTGATTTGTAGCCAAAGGCGCTTGGGGCACTGCAGATGGGCAATGATCCGTGATTTTGACAGGCCAGCCATTGGGGGCTCCACGTATTCATATTTGGGGGAATGCGGGCGACCCTACGGGAAGGCTGCCCTTGGCAAGATGCATCATTTCAGTATGAAGCGACAAGATATGTCGCTTCTCTGGCAGAGAGGTCCCGTCCTGGGTGAAATGGCAGTCCCCAGCGACATATCCTGTCGCAGCCAAGGCATACCCTGCAAACTAGAGATATCTGCCGGGGATGAGCCCATGAGAGTCTTATTGTGCCCCTGTTCCGCCATTGACGAGTGGAATGCCATTTTTCAAGAGGAGCCGGAGCTATGCCATTCAGGGCTGATGTTCGCGGTGTTTGACTGCCTGCAGCCTGTTCCTGATTGGGCCAACTGGATGGTGGTGCAGCCGTCGGGGGGTGTTGTGGTGTGTGCACTTCCGCCCCTGGAGGTTGGGAGTGGGTGGTGCTTTGTCGGCAAGGCAGAGGAATGGGGTTGTGTGGAGTCGGGGGAGGGATGGCGGTATAGCCTTGAGACTATTGATCCAGCCACCACCACACTGCCTGACGCCACCAGAGTCAGGCAGCACTGGATCCGGAGTTACCGGCGCTTGCTTCCTGATACCACGGTGGCAGTGACCATGGATGCCAGCGGCGCTGTTCAAGCCTGGGCGGACAAGCCTGTTGTCGGAGGGCAGAAATGGATTTCTTCCGGCGAGCGCCAGGCCGCAAAATTGGGAGTGCATGCGCATCCTGAAGGGCTTGATTGGAAGGCTCTTTTATATGTTCATGGGGAAGCCTGCGGTATTACTCAGGGAACGTTGCAATGAATGGTCATGTCGGTCTTGCTTGGCCCCCATGCGGCATGACCGACGATTGCTCAGCAACTTTCCGCCATCTCCATTCCAAGAATAAAAAGGTTTGCTTATGAAACGTGCTGCTTTTCTCGCCCAATCCGATGTTGCTGGTTTCATCGACTGGCTGCTTGTGCGCCTGCCCGAGCTGCAGTTCAGTTTGCGCATCCTCCCCAGCAGCAAGGTGCCGGGCGGTTTGCATGCGGACTGTAAGGGTATTGAGAGGGTGCTCGACCATTACAAATGGAAGTCTTCCTGGATCGACAGCCGCCAGCAGGGACGGCAAGTCATTTCCCAGGGTTGGGAAGAGACGCGTGATTCGCTGCGTTGCCTGCGAGACTGGATAAGCACGGCCATTGCCAGTGGCGATGAGGATGCGGTGCTAGCGGCCTGCCTCGGCATTTTGCGCTGGGGCGGCGTCAGCGGAGCGGTTCCATTTTTGAACAAGCTGCATTCACGGAAGGGGCTGGGTAGCTATCTGCAGGGGATGGTGCCGTTGCTGGCGCTGGATGGCGAGCAGTCACTAGATGATCTTGATACAACGAGCGTGCGGCGTTTCGATGCGGGCTTGACGAAAATCCACAGCCTACTCGATGTAAGCGGCTCACCCATTTACGACAGCCGAGTTGGTGCGGCGATTGCCATGCTGTACGCGTTGTACCGGCAGCAATCGCCAGTGGGAATGAAGGCCTTTCTGGCGTTTCCATCGGGTGGTGCGCGTGGTCAGCAATTGCGCAACCCTAAATACTTTGGCTTTTCATCCGCGCCGCAATTTTTCACCGCGGCTGTTCAGTCTCAGGATTGGGCGGGCTGGCAACTGCGCCTTGGCTGGATTCTGCGTTCCGTGCTGGAGCGCTGCGACTGGTTCGCGGAGGAGGGCGATTTGGCGGCGCGCTGCCATGCTTTTGAAGCCAGTCTTTTCATGATTGGCTATGACTTGCGCTGCTTCGGGTTTGCGGCAGTTGGCGACGCGAGGTTGGAGTCGGAGGAGCGGGAAGAACAAAAAGATGAGCCTGAGCCTAAAGCCAGAGGATGGGTTCCCGCCGGTCATCCTTTTTCAGAGCTCATCCATTCTTATCTATTGTTCCGTCGCCAGGGGGGAGATGACACCCGGTCAGCATTCCAGACTTGGTTGGTCGATGTGAAAGGCCACACCAAATCAACGGCAAACAGCTACTGCTTTCCCTTTGGCGAAAATGAATTTTCGCTTTTCGGGTGTGATATTGAACAGTTGGAAAGAATTGCGACAGGAGGGGAGGAGGCGCTTTATGTTGCGCTGGGGAGCCGCGAGCCCTACGCATCCAATATGGACGGTGACGAGCGCGAACATATTTGCCTGGTGGATGTCTGGCTGACTGGGCGGGTCATGGAGCTTGCGACTAGTGCCAAGGAAAGAAAGGAGCTGCTGGTAAATGCCAGCATGGCCGGCACAACAGGCTCGGCAGCAACCTTGATCAGCGTGGGGCGTAATGTTGGCCGTCATTTTGGTCTGCTCGATTCAGAGAACCATCCAACCCCTTTTTACCGGCGATTCTTTGGGGATGCTTTGACGGACCTTGATGACTCCCTGTGCACGCTAGTTGCTTGATGTGAGTTGCCGTCAGGGAAAGCGGGCGTTTAGTACAGCGTTATGGGATATCGATTTGCCGGGAGCGTTATGAATCCAGATGTCAGCATTAATAGGGCCGGATGTGCCGAAATATCGATTGTGGGCATGGGGTTTTGGGGCTGCAGAATGCTGGATGGCTTGCCTTCCGAAGTGGCGTCCTTGGCTGCTCAAGTGGCGGTCCATGACGACCCACTTGCGCTAGCGGTTTGCCGCGCACGCACTCTCATCGCTCTGGAGAGTGATTGGGAGACTGTGAAGATGTCAGGCGCCGATCCCGATTGCGGCTATTGCAGATTGCAGGAGGCGGTTGCAGGCGCTGACCTGGTTTTGCTGCTGGGGGATCCCGGTGAGGCGATGTTGTCCCGGGTATTGGACGATTTTGTGAGAAAATGCCAAGGCTTGGGAATATTAACGGTTTTCGTTTGCCCTGCATCTGTCCGAGCGACTGAGTCTTTAGCAGTGCATCCAAGCCAGATGACATTGTCTGTTCCGGATGGGCTGGATGCTTCCGTCTTTGTATCAGCCTTTTGTCAGGCCATTTGTAGCATCATTCTGATGCCCGGCATGATTGGAGTGGATTTCGCGGATGTACGTACGGTGCTGGAGGAATCCGGAAATGCACTGGCATCTGTCGCGGTAGCGACGGGCGACCATCGAGCGCATGAAGTGGCGCTGGCCGCATTGCATCTGGATTCTGATATGGCCCGGGCACTGCCGACTGCACGAGCGCTTCTGGCGGTGATTATGACCGCCAAGGATGAGTTTGGGCTGGATGAGTTCACGGATATTGCTGATTGCCTTAGCCGTTTTGTGGCCCCCGATGCGACTGTCATTATTGGTGGTGCTAAGGATGTTGGGCTTTCTGCATCTGAAATGAAGTTGTTACTGGTGGCCTCCGGTGTTGAAAATCTGCCGTGACCGCGTGTCTCCGGCTCTGCTCCTCAATCATAGCGACCTATCCTGTCGGTTCTAACCGCCACACTTCCTTTATGCCGGGAATTAGCTCGGTAAAAGAAGCCGGATATGGTCATGCAAAGTCTTTCTGATCCGCAGCATCAGCATCAGCATCAGCTTCAGTCGCTGCGCAGCCTGCTTCGGAGCACTCGGACACCTGAGAGCTTGATGGGGGAGCTCATGCTGGAACTCAGTCACGACCTGTCCGAGGCATTAAAGCGATTTGGTAATTATGACTCTCCCGCGATGGCTGGGCTGCTGGCGCCCTTGACCAATGATCTCTTTCGCGTTCGGCATTTGCCCGGTCTGCGTCGTGTGGAAATTTGCGGCGCATCAACAGTCTTACAGGTTCGAACAAGAGTGTACGGAATCGGGCTGCCTGCAGAAGCAGCCTCCATTTTTGGTGGTGAGCCCGCCGTTGAGGCCTGGGCGTTGGCGGGCGGACGACCACGTCATACGGAGAATTGGCAGATTTTTTCCCCGTCCCAATGGCACATCATGGTGCTGGAGTGGCTCTTCAATCATCTTCATCGCTGGATCGGGGAGGTTGGTTCCTGTCGTGCCTTGAGTGTGGCGGCCATTGCGCGTGAAGTCGCGCGGATCGCGGCCAGGAAGATTCCGGATTTCTGGGTGCTGCTGAATGTCTTGCTGCTGGATGCCCTGGGTTATCCCAGGTCGCTGGTGGCCTATCAGCTGCGGCTGAGCCGGCAGGGCCAATTCCCGTTCTCCGGTAGTTGGGCACAGGACCTGATGGATCGCTGGGA
>JBASJP010000159.1:0-2450 GCA_049655345.1 Moraxellaceae bacterium | reverse complement strand
GAACGCCACTTCCACGATGCGCGCTGCAAAATACAGGAAATTAAGATCGGTCAGCAGAATGTTTTCCACGCCGGGCTTCTGGATCTTGATCACCACAGGCTCGCCCGTCACCAGCGTGGCCGCATGCACCTGGGCAATAGATGCCGACGCCAGCGGCACTTCGTCAATATGCGAAAAGACCTCTTGCAGCGGGCGCTGCAATTCGCGCTGCAGCACCTCCTGCATCACACTGAACGGCAGGGACGATGTCTTGTCGAGACAGTGCTGGAACTCGGTGACATAGGCCTCGGGAAACAGCGAAGGCGAGCTGGCAATAAACTGGCCCAGCTTGATGTAGGTCGCGCCCAGTTTTTCAAACGTCTGGCGTAACAGCTTTGGCGTCGGGGGGCGGTCGCCCAGCAACCAGCTGACCCCGGTTTGTGCCAGCACCAGTCCGGTCTGGGTGATGCGCAGCAAGCCCTTGAAGGCATTGCCAAGATTCGCGTAACGATTGTTCATACAGAAGTCCTCTCCATCATTCCTTCGGGCCGCAAACAACACAGTCCTTGTCCCGTCGCACCGTGAGGGTGCGCATCATCCCTGTCATGGCCTCCCAGAGCCAGAGCCGACCGACCAGTGGATCACCCACATCTGTCAACATTTTCAGGACCTCCGTGGCCGCCAATGCCCCCACCACGCCCACCACCGGGGCCAGGATTCCAGCCTCGGCACAGGTAGCGGCCGCCTCGTCCATATCCGGATACAGGCAGCGGTAACAGGGCGAATCAACGCGCCGCGCATCAAACACGGCAAGCTGGGCACCAAAGCCGATGGCCGCAGCGCTCACCAGCGGCACTCCCGCTACCACGCACGCCGCATTGACGACATCACGCGTGCCAAAATTGTCACAGCCATCCACCACCAGATCAACCTGTGACAGCAGGGCAGGCAGCGTATCGGCATCCAGCGCAACCGTAACCGCTTCGCAGTGTACAAACGGGTTCACCGCCGCAAGCCTGCCCACCGCCACCTCTGCCTTGAGGCGCCCCATATCCGCTTCGGTATAGAGCAGCTGACGCTGCAGGTTACTTGCCTCGACGATATCGAAATCGGCCAGCAGCAACTCACCCACACCGGCGGCCGCCAGATACAGGCTGAGCGGGCAGCCAATGCCCCCCATGCCCACGACCAGCACCCGGGCAGCCTTGAGCTTCTCCTGCGCGGCAATATCAAATGCCGGCAACATGATCTGCCGTGCATAACGCAGCAGCTCGTCATCACTCAGCATGTGCCTGCCCCACTAAAAAATAACGACCGAAGGTAATACGCTCATGCCCATTCAGATCGGTCCGTGACGCTACGTCCTGAAAGCCTGCTGCCTGCATGATGGCACGAACCTGCAGTGACTGGTCATGACCATGTTCAAGTGCCAGCCATCCCCCGGACAAAAGATGTAACGGTGCAAAAGACACCAGATGACGGATGTCATCGAGACCGTCGACACCTGACACCAGCGCCGAACGCGGCTCGAAGCGCACATCCCCTTGCGACAGATGCATGTCATCCGCACGAATGTAGGGGGGATTGGACAACACCAGTTGAAACCGGTGCTGCCGTAGCGGAGCAAACCAGCTGCCCTCCAGAAACTCGACCACCAAACCCAGGCGCGCGGCATTGTCACGCGCCACCAGCAGGGCTTCCGGCGACGCATCCACCGCCGTAACCGTGCAGGCAGAGCGCTCAGCCTTGACCGCCAAGGCAATGGCACCGCTGCCCGTCCCCAGATCCAGCACCGCGCCGACCGCATCTGCCGGCAGCTTTTCCAGCGCAAACTCCACCAGCAGTTCCGTTTCCGGGCGCGGGATCAGCGTATGGGCATTGACGCGCAGGTCCAGTGTCCAGAAGCCGCGCTCACCCAGCAAATGCGCCACCGGCTCACCCTGCTCGCGACGCTGCAGCAAGGCCTCAAACCGTAATGCCTGCTCCGGCAAAAAACACTGGTCATCATGGCTGTAAAGCCACATGGCACTTTTGCCAAGCACCGCCAGCATCAGCAACTCGGTATCACGGCGCGCACTTTCTGAGCCCGCCGCCTGCAGACGCTGTATGGCATCGCGCAACACATCGCGCAGCATCATGACCTACGCCTCGCTGTCCGCCAGTGCCGCCAGCTGATCGGCCTGATACTCACGCGCCAGTGCATCCAGCACTTCATCAATATCCCCTTCAATCACGCGATCCAGAGAATACAGGGTCAGGTTGATGCGGTGGTCCGTCAGGCGGCCTTGCGGAAAATTGTAGGTGCGAATGCGTTCGGAACGGTCGCCGGAACCGACCAGGTCACGCCGCATGGATGCCTGCTCCGCATGCGCAGTCGCCTGTCGTGCCGCGAGTATTTTTGCCGACAGCAGGCTCATGGCACGCGCCTTGTTCTTGTGCTGCGAGCGCTCGTCCTGACACTCGACCACAAT
>JBASJP010000158.1:0-13552 GCA_049655345.1 Moraxellaceae bacterium | reverse complement strand
CATCGAAACGGTTGTCTGCTGCCAGCGACTGGTCTGGAACAGATAGGGTGAGCTGGTTTCGGCATCAATCCCGATATCGTGCACAGGGCTTGTGTTTTCTCCCTGCCCGCGACGTGAGGAGTAGTCTGTGCGATACCAGTCATAACCCACCTTCAGACCGTGCGAGATTGCACCTGTGGTGTAGTCGAACTGCAGTCGTGGAGTTGCGGAGATTGAGCTCAACTCGGTGTTGATGAAGTCGGAGAAGCCGAAGCCATAGTCAAAATAGGACCATTGCTCCTTGAAGCGCTGACTGCCATCAATGATGAGCTCAATATTGTCACTCAATTCTGCTTTCCAGCCGGCCACAAGCTGGTGACGCTCTTCATCCGCCCAGTCATTGGGGGTGCGTGTGCCTTGCGGATCGCCGTGCAGTTCGTCAATCCCGAGGTTGGCATCAACCAGTCGTGCGCCGGCAAGACGGCTGTCCAGCCTGCTGCCGTTGGCCAGCAAATAACCTTCTTGCTGGGGCGCAACCTTGAAGCGCAGGTTGACACCCATCGTATCCTTCCGGACATCACTGTTGTCACGGTAGCCCTCTGTTTCCATGTGCTGTCCGAACAGTGACAGCGATGCGGCCTCAGCAACAAACTGGCCGGAGGCTGTGGCTCCCCTGGTGTCGAAGCTGGCGGCAGCAAGGCTGACAGCACCACCGTTTTCCCGTGCCTGGCGCGTGATGATGTTGATGGTGCCGCCACTGGCGCCGTCACCATAAAGCACCGAGCCACCGCCCGGCTGGACTTCGATGCGCTCAATGTTGGACAGCGATACACCACCGATGTCGGTTGAACTCAGGTCAACATCATTGAGGCGTCGTCCATCCACAAGAACAAGGGTGTTGGCGCTTGCGGCAGGACCAAAACCGCGCAGGTCAATCGTGCCTTCTGTGCCGGCGTTGCCTGTCAGGCTGCGGACATGAATGCCAGGAACGCTGGCGAGTAATTCGGAAATGTTGCGTGCGCTTGATTGTGCAATCTGCTCTTGCTCGATCACATAGACGAGTGTGCCGGCCGACTCAGGACTCAGTCGCGATGCGGTGACGACAAGTGGCGGCAGTTCGGTTGTGTCGGAATGGGCAGTTGATGCAAGGGCCATGGCCGCTGCAACAGGGAGAAGGACGAGTTTCATCAGACGCTCCAGGCTGTTTGGATCCCCGCAAACAGGAATGAGGTCAGCATGGAGGCAGTAGAAAAATGATGTGCATGTGAATGCACAAGAGATTTTCCGGTCGTGAGCCCGCCGCACTGACCAAGGGGCTTCAGGCCGGTCTCCGGGCTCGTCGCGGGATGATTCCAGACCGCTTCGCCTTCCCGTCTTGCGACAGTGGCATTGTGAAGCGGCTGACACGACTTACCGTTGCGGGGGCAGCATCGGGGTTTCACCGATTTCCCGTCCGTTCCTGTTTGCGGCAGGAGCGGACCGGCACGAGGAACGTGCCAGACACCTGAAAGCGGGGCGATTCTAGGCCTCTGCCTGCCGTAAACCAAGTGTGATCTGTGGCCAGCCGTCAGTTGCTGCTGGCAGGCGGGGGGTGCAGGGCGCGTATTTCGGCGGTAATGCGGGCATTGGTTGGTGTGGCAATACCGTGTTTTCTGGCCATGGTCACAATGTGGCCATTCATGAAGTCGATTTCGGTGGGCCTTTGGGCCAGCACGTCGGCCAGCATGGAGGAGGTGTTTGTGCCGGTTTGCCTGGCAACTGTGCAGGCGACATCAAACAGCGAGACTGCTGAGACCGGATGGCCTTCCAGGCTCATTACCTCGGCCACTTCGGCGCAGATGGACTGCATGGCGGAGAGTGCTTCCGGCATGTCGAGCAATGCGCCGTTGCGGCACCGGTAGCGGGCGGTCAGGGGATTGATGGCACAGTTGATAGCCAGTTTTTGCCAGCGGCGCTGCTGGATATCCGTCACGGCCTGCACCGCCTCACCGGTTTTTTGCCATTGCAGGGCAATCTGCATGGCCGTTTCCTGTTCGGCTGCCGTGTCACCGCCGATCAGCGTTTCACCGTGGCCCGCCATGACCATATGATCCCGTGTAGGCCGAAAAACGCCATCAGTGGTGATGGAGGTGACAATCTGCAGGTCCGGCCGCTGCTGACGCAGCCAGTCGTCGATGCCCATGCCGTTTTGCAGCAGCAGCACGGTGTCGCCGGCGTTCAGGCGTGGCAGCAGTGGCGTGAGCGCGGCAAGCGTATCGCTGGCCTTGGTGGTGATGAGTAGTGGTGAGAGGGGAAGGATTGCAGCATTCGCTGCGACTACCGGGAAATCATGGCAGGAAGAGTGGTTGTTGTCGGTCAGTTGAAGACGCCGTTCCGGTGACAGTGGTGCACGCTCAACCAGTGTTACCCGGCAACCAATGCTGTGCAGGCGCAATGCCCAGAGACCACCAATCGCACCGGCACCCAGAATGTGCCAGTGCGACAAGGTCGGGTCCGCAATCACGCCGGCTGAACCTCACCACTCCAGCGTGAGGCGACAATTCCGGCGGTTTCAATGGCTTTTCCGACATTGGCCTGGGCCAGCTCCATCAGGGCCTCGGCCGTTGGCGCAATTTCCTTTTCGTCACAGGCGGCAATGGTCATGGCCGCCTTGATCGTGATGAATCCTGCCGACGTCTTTATAGCCTTCAGGTTTACGCCATCAAAAATGCGGCGATAGCTTTGCGGGCTGCAGTGACTGATATCCGGCTGGTGCGTGATGATGGCGAACTGGTTGGGCCCGACGCGCGTGACGACGTCGAGTGGACGCACCAGCTGGCGCAGGCGCCGTGCCACCGCCAGCAGCATCTGGCTCATGATGGCGGGGGGATACTGTTTGCGCATCGCCTCGAAGTTGTTGACCGTAATCAACAGGCAGCAGGCTGCCCCCCCGCGCGACGACACATGTTTCAGTGTTTCGGCCAGACGACGGGTGGCGTAGGCACGGTTGCCAAGGCCGGTAAGGCCGTCAAAGGGCGAGAGCTTTTTCAGCTTGGCATTCGCTTCGATGAGGTTCTGGTTTTCCTGCAGCAAACGGTTTTGCAATATGGTAATGCGCTCTGCCGACAGCAGGCGGGGAAGCAGTTGATCCTGCATGTGGGACTTGTTGACGAAGTCATCAACACCCTGCTCAAACGCCTCGGCCAGCGCTTCAACCCCTTCCTTGGCTGTCAGCAGCATGACATAGGTGAAGTGGTTGCCCGCTTCATCCAGCTGTCGTGCGTGCTGGGTGAGTTCAAGGCCGTCCATTTCCGGCATCAGCCAGTCGGCAATCAGGATATGTGCCGGGCGCTCTTCCAGCAGCTTCAGTGCATTTGCGGCTGTATTGGCGTGACGTACGTCCAGATAGCCGGCGCGGGCAATGACACGGTTGACCATCGCGCTGGAAAACTTGGTGTCATCCACCACCAGAATCGAGGTGTCGGTATTCGGCATAGTGTTTTTCTCGGGCATCCAATGCCACTTATGGTTACGACGGGCAAACTTTTGAGGGCTTTGATCTTTCCTTTAACCGTCGTCCGTGATGACGTCAAGCAGGTGGGGACAAAAGGTCATTCCTTCTGCCAGCGGAAGCTTCGGGTCGCCAGGGCCATCAGGATGACGGTCAGCACTGTCAGGGTCAGCAGCTGGGGTGCGATGTCCTTCAGGCCGGCGCCATCAAGCATGATGGCCCTGGCAGCGTTGACGACATGCGTCAGTGGCATGGCCAGTGAAATCTGCTGAACCAGCCGGGGCGTCTCATCAAGGGAGAACCAGAGGCCTGACAGCATCATCATGGGCCAGCTGATGAAATTCAGCAGTCCGTTCATGAACTCCAGGCTGTCAATGCGGGCGGCACAGACCAGGCTCAGGGCAATCATGCTGAGGGCGCCCAGCATCGTGGTCAGCAACAGCAGCAGATACGATCCCTTGACCGGAAAGTCGAGTAACAGGTGGCTGCCGGCAAACACCAGTGCAATGGTGCTCACGCTGATCAGCAGGCGGGAGGCGGCCTGGGCACTCAGGAACTCCAGAGCGGTGACCGGCGTGGCACGGTAGCGCTTGAGCACACCGTTATCGCGATAACGCACGATCACATAGCCCACGCCATACAGACACGAGAACATCAGGCTCATGGAGAGAATGCCGGGGATCACCCACGCCACATAGCCGACTTCCTCGCCTTTTACGGTGGCCCGTGCAAATTGTCCGGGAGTGACCACCTGCAGGGTTTTTTCAAGGAACCAGGCTTTCTTGGACTGGGTGTTGATCCAGTAACGCGGTGTGGTGCCGGTCTGTATCAGCAGGTCCAGTTGGTGACGGGTCAGGCGGTTAAGTGCCAGCGTTTCATCCTGATAGGCAACCAGATCCAGATACGGAACCTCCTTGAGAAGCTTGCCGGCCTCGGCCTGATCACCCAGTACCCCGACCTTGTAGACATAACGGTCATTCGACAGCGCAAAGCTCAGACCGAAAATCAGGATGAGCGGAAACAGGATGGACCAGGAGAGCGAGCCCTTGTCGCGATAAAACTCGCGATTGCGCGCCATGAAAAGCGCCATGAAATTTTTCATCTAGCGGTGCCTGCCAACAGGAAATGTTCGGAACAACGTGTGTTGTGTGTCATGTTTTATTCGCTGCCAGTTTCAGTCGTCTGCGCTTTGGGCAGGAGTGGTGACGACTGGTGCAGGCATCAGCAACACTCCGTCATCATGCCTGCGCCAGGGTGCCGGTATCAGGTTGGATACTTTCATGACATTTCCGCCCGGATGTCCCGGAAACGGTTTCAGTGCCCGTCCGGCCACATCCCAGGCGGCACCGCTTTTTGCAACAAAGCCCCCGGCCCAGTTTGTCTGTGGACCAAGATAAGTGATGGCCTCATCCAGGCTGGTATGTGCCTGTACCACCAGATACTCCTGATCCAGCAGGCCGGGGGCTGTGCCATACCAGAGAATATCCGGTGAAATGTCATGCAGGTTTCTTGTTGTTGCCGCATCAGGCCGGGTCACGAAGACCTGTGAGCCATCTGTAAGCGTTACCAGCAGAGGACGTCCGGGTGTCAGGCTGTCCTCAAGGATCAGCGTACTGTTCTCCGGTGTTGCTTCTTCTGGCCATGGAATGCTTTTGAAAAACGGAACCAGCAGGAACACAAAGCCGATGCTGACCAGCAACTTGATACTGCCGGTCAGCACCTTGCGGCGCTCAGCGTTGCCAGTGTCAATGTTGTGAGTCACCTGCCTATCCCCGCAATGCATGTCCGGTCAGCTTGATGAACAGGTCTTCCAGTGTGGGAGGCCTGACTTCCAGCGAGGCCAGCGGTATACCGCGCTCAATCAGCATGGACAGGGTATGCGCCACATCGGTGGACAATATTTCCACCGCGTCCTCCCGTACTTCCAGAGGCTCTGGCCAGTCTTCCGGTGTCAGGGTGAAGGCATCACGGGTCAGTCGTACCCGCATTGCATTGAAGTGTTCCCGGAGCAAGGCCTGTGGCGTGCCACTGGCAATGATGCGGCCACGGTCCATGATTGCCAGCTCGTCACACAGCAGCTCGGCTTCATCCATGTAGTGCGTGGTGAGAATGATGGTTTTGCCACGTGCCTTGATGTTTTGCACAAGCGTCCAGAAGTTCCGGCGTGCCTGCGGATCAAGGCCCGTGGTGGGTTCATCCAGAAAAATGATGTCAGGGTCGTTGATCAGGGCAATGGCCAGCAGCAACCGCTGGCGCTGGCCGCCAGAGAGTTTGCTTGCATACTGGTCCAGATACCCGTCAAGCGAGCACGATTTCACCAGTTCGGTTATCGGCAGGCTGTTTTCATAAAAGCGCGAAAACAGTTCAAGAGCTTCCCGTGTTGTCAGGAAGTCGGGCAGGGCGGTTTGCTGAAACTGTATGCCGGCTCGTTCGCGAAAATTCGCGTCAACCGGTTCGCCCTTGAAGAAAATGTGGCCACTGCTCGGCGCCGTGATGCCCTCGATCATTTCAATGGTCGTGGTTTTGCCCGCACCATTCGGGCCGAGCAAACCAAAGCAGATGCCGGGTCTGACAGCAAAGCTGATGCCATCAACGGCCGTGAGCGTACCGAATTGCTTGCGCAGGTTCTCAACCGCGAGAATGGGTGTCATCGACAGTTTTCCTTTCGGCGAGTCGGGGTTGCAGCCAGAAAAACAGGGCCAGTGCCGGCAACACGGCCAGCGTCGAAAATATGAAGAAACCTTCGTATCCCATGTCGGTCACCATGAAGCCGGAGACACCGCCAACCAGTTTGCCGGGCAGTGTGACCAGTGAGCTGAACAGTGCGTACTGGGTGGCTGTGTACTCACGATTGACCAGGGATGACAGCCAGGCCACTGCAGCGGTACCCAGAAACCCGCCGGACAGGTTTTCACCACCGATGACAGCCGTGAAGATGGCCAGGTTGCCATGATTTACGGACAACAACAGGTACAGCAGATTGCTCACCGCGCCCAGGATCATGGCGATCAGCAGCGTGCGTTGCACGCCGAGGCGCACCACCACGGCCCCACCCAGGAACGCACCGGCAATACCGATCCACACCCCGAATATCTTTGAGATAGCACCGATCTCTGTCTTGGTGAAGCCGCTGTCCAGATAAAAGGGCAGGGCCATTACGCCAAGCATCTGGTCGGAGATCTTGAACAGTCCAATAAACACCAGCAGCCCGACGCCCAGCCAGCCGGCATAGCGGGTAAAAAAGTCGCGAAAGGGGCCAATGACACTGTCTTCAATGGCCTGTTCCAGAGTGGCCGCGCGTACTTCGGGATGATCGGGCTCACGTGCCAGCACGGTGGCCAGCATCACGGCTACTACCGCGGCCGCCATCAACTGGTACACCAGAGCCCAGGGCAGGTGATCGGCCAGCAACAGGGCAAAGGCACCGGAGCCCAGTAAGGCAATCCGGTAACCCAGGGTGTAAGTGGCGGCCAGAGCGCCTTGTGTTTCTTCCGGAGCAATCTCAATACGATAGGCATCTACCACCACATCCTGGGTGGCCCCGGCAAATGCAGCCAGCACGATGATGCCGACAAACAGCAGGATGGGGCCTTGCGGCGTGATCATGCTCATCAGCAGCAGGCTGATGGCCAGCACGATCTGCGCGCTGAGCAGCCAGGAGCGACGTTGTCCCAGCAGCTTTCCCAGCAGTGGCAGCCGCACCCGGTCCACTGCCGGTGACCACAGGAACTTCAGGGAGTAGGCCAGTCCGGCCAGACTCATCAGGCCGATATCCTCCAGCGACACCCCGCTTTCCTTCAGCCAGGCAGACAGTGTTCCACCGACCAGCAAAAATGGCAGGCCGGAGGTGAATCCGAAAAAGAACATGGTGAGCGCTGCCGGTTGGGCAAAAGCCTCACGCAGGCTGGGGGAGGATGAGCTCATGTCAGGGCTGGCTGCTGGATAAAGACGCTACCTTAGCGGAAAACGGCCTCGAGGTGAGGCTGCCAGTATTCACTTTCTTCTGGTGGCACTCATGCCTGCCACCACGGCCCCGTCACCTTGCTGGCGGTCATGTTCACGCCCTCGGCGCGCAGACGCTGGCGCTGTTCGCGGCCCGCAGCGCAGTCTTCATCCATGCCAAAGCGGCCATCGGCGCGGATGACCCTCCACCAGGGCGTCGTGCTGCGATCCGGCAGGTCGCGCAGCACCCGACAGACCATGCGGGCATAACCGGGCAGGCCGGCACGCCGGGCAACCTCGCCATAGCTGGTGACATGCCCCTCCGGGATGGCATTGAGTGCCATGAGAATGGCCTGCTGCTTTTCCCCCATGGCTGTACTCCCGAGGATGGTGAAAGGATGAATAACCAGACTGCTGGTCCCCCATTGTGCATGGCCGGCACTTTCATGGCGACATGGCGCACCGATCCCCCGCAATTATCCGGCTATGTTTGTACGTGTACTGGCGCATGCAGATGACAGCCGGGGTTATCATTCAGCCATTCAACCTCCCCATTCTGAAATACTGCCCACAAGGAACGCTTCATGAAGACTCGCGCCGCAGTTGCCTGGCAAGCCGGTCAGCCTCTGACCATTGAAGAAGTCGATCTGGCCGGTCCGCGTGCTGGCGAAGTGCTGGTCGAGGTCAAGGCCACCGGTATCTGCCACACCGATTACTACACCCTCTCGGGTGCCGATCCGGAGGGCGCTTTCCCTGCCATCCTTGGTCATGAAGGCGCTGGTGTGGTGCTGGAGGTGGGGGCCGGTGTAACTACACTCAAGCCTGGCGATCATGTGATTCCGCTGTACACGCCGGAATGTCGCCAGTGCAAATTCTGTCTGTCGCGCAAGACCAACCTCTGCCAGGCCATTCGTTCCACGCAGGGTCAGGGCCTCATGCCGGATGGCACCTCCCGCTTTTCAATCGATGGCAAACCCATCCTGCATTACATGGGGACCTCCACGTTTGCCAATCACATTGTCGTGCCGGAAATTGCACTGGCCAAAATCCGTGAAGACGCCCCTTTCGACAAGGTGTGTTACATCGGTTGCGGCGTCACCACCGGAGTTGGTGCTGTCGTGTTTACGGCCAAGGTAGAGGCAGGTGCCAATGTGGTTGTGTTCGGGCTGGGCGGCATCGGCCTTAACGTGATTCAGGGCGCGAAACTGGTCGGCGCCGACAAGATCATTGGTGTTGACCTGAATCCGGAGCGTGAAGCACTGGCCCGCCAGTTCGGCATGACCCACTTCATCAATCCGGGCAAAGTCGAGAATGTCGTCGACACCATCATCCAGCTTACGGATGGCGGCGCGGATTACAGCTTCGAGTGCATCGGCAATACCCAGGTCATGCGTCAGGCACTGGAGTGCACGCATAAAGGCTGGGGTAAATCCATCATCATTGGTGTGGCGCCGGCGGGTGCTGAAATCAGCACGCGTCCGTTCCAGCTGGTGACAGGCCGTGTCTGGATGGGTTCTGCATTCGGTGGTGCCCGTGGCCGTACCGATGTACCGAAAATCGTCGACTGGTACATGGAGGGCAAGCTCAATATCGACTCGTTGATTACCCATCATCTGACGCTGGAAGAGGTCAACAAGGGGTTCGACCTGATGAAGAGCGGCGAGTCGATTCGCTCGGTCATTGTGTATTAAGCGCGGAGCGCGGATTTCATGTCACTGCAATTACTGAGCGAGCATGTCTGCTTTGGCGGCGTGCAACGATTTTACCAGCATGACTCTGCTGTCATCGGGTTGCCGATGAAGTTCGGCATCTATCTGCCGCCACAAGCCAGAACGGAAAAAGTGCCCGTGCTGTTTTATCTCGCGGGCCTGACATGCACCGAAGAAACTTTTGCCATCAAGGCCGGGGCACAGCGATTTGCAGCCGAGCACGGACTTGCCATCGTCACTCCGGATACCAGCCCGCGCGGTGCCAATGTGCCAGGGGAGAGTGATTACTGGGATTTTGGCGTGGGGGCAGGGTTTTATATTGATGCAACGCAAGCCGAGTGGGCACGACATTACCGGATGGAAAGCTATATCGTTGGCGAGTTGCCTGCGCTTATATCGAATGCCTTGCCGTTAAACATGCAGCGTGCCGGTATTTTCGGTCACTCCATGGGCGGGCATGGCGCACTGACACTGGCATTGAAATACCCGGCACTGTTCCGTTCCGTGTCTGCATTCGCGCCGATTGCCGCCCCGGCGCAATGTCCCTGGGGTGAAAAAGCCTTCACGGGGTATCTGGGAACAGATCGTGAGGTGTGGAAGCGGCATGATGCCAGTGAGCTGATGGCCAGGGCGAAAGCACCTTTTCATGGCGGCATCCTCATCGACCAGGGTCTGGCAGACAAGTTCCTCCCTGACCAGTTAAACCCGGACAGGTTCGAGGCCGCCTGCCTGGCAGCGGGCCAGACCCTGACCCTGCGTCGTCATGAAGGTTATGACCACGGCTATTATTTCATTTCCACGTTTGTGGCCGATCATGTTGCGCATCATGCCGGCATTTTGCGAGGCTGAGTGATGAAAGAGGATGTGGCCGCCGAGGCCCGTGCCCTGTTGCTGGGTGCGTATCAGGGGGTGCTCTCCACCAACTCCGGCGACATGCCGGGTTATCCTTTTGGCTCTGTGGCGCCTTACTGCCTGAATGACGCAGGCGAGCCGGTATTCCTCGTGTCCGAGCTGGCCCAGCATACAAAGAACCTGCGGGCTGACTCACGCTGCTCCTTTATCGTGATTGCCGGCGGCGATGACATTCAGGCCACTGCCCGTCTGACGCTGACAGGGGAGTGCTCCCCGGTCTTGCCGGAAGACGTGGATGCAGTTGCCGGGCGCTATTACCGTTACTTTCCTGACGCCAGGGATTTCCACAAGACCCTCGATTTTGTCTTTTTCGTGCTGAAGCCCTCACGCTGCCGCTTCATTGGCGGCGTTGGCCGCATTCACTGGCTGAAGGGGGCGGACCTGCTGATGGCCAATCCCCTGGCTGGGGAGAGGGAGGCCGGGATTGTCGGGCACATGAATGCGGACCATGCCGATGCGCTGGTGCATTACTGTCATCAGGCTGGCCAGCCCGTGCACGGGGATCCTGCGCCCGTCATGACAGGGATAGATGCCGAAGGCATCCACATCAGGCTGGGTGCCCGCATTGTCCGGATTGCCTTCAGCTTGCCGGTTGCTACCCCGCAGGAGGCCCGTGAGGCACTGGTTGTCATGGCCAGAGCCGGGCGGCCAGAGCCTCGTTGACCAAACGGGTTCTCTCAATTGCCCTTGAATCCCTCGTGATCATCCCCATCAAGATCCCCATGCCCGGCCTGATGGCCGGGATTTCCCTCAAACCCGTCCCTTTGGCGGGTTGGTGCGTCCGCAGGCTGGCACTCTCCCTTCGAGAGTGCTAAAACGGCGCCCTGAACTTTGGGTACAGCCCGCAAGGGCTGGCTGGTATATCTCATTAAGGAGACCTTTCGATGAAACTTCGTCCTCTGCACGACCGCGTTGTCATCCGCCGCGTTGAAGAAGAAACCAAGACCGCTGGCGGCATCCTGCTGCCGGGTTCCGCTGCCGAAAAGCCCTCCCAGGGTGAAGTGATTGCCGCCGGCAATGGCGCCATCACCGAAAACGGCACCGTGCGTCCGCTGGATGTGAAGGTTGGTGACAAGGTCCTGTTCGGCCAGTACTCCGGTTCCACCGTCAAGGTGAACGGCGAAGAGTTCCTGATCATGAAGGAATCTGAAATTTTCGCAGTAATCGAAGGCTGATCGGTCTTTTCAGACTGAATTCATCGCAAACAGAATTTTAGAGGTTTAAGCAAAATGGCTGCTAAAGACGTAAAGTTTGGTGATACCGCCCGTGCCCGCATGATTGCCGGCGTGAACATCCTCGCCGATGCCGTGAAAGTCACCCTGGGCCCGAAGGGCCGCAATGTTGTTATCGACAAGTCCTTCGGCGCTCCGCTGATCACCAAGGACGGCGTGACCGTTGCCAAGGAAATCGAACTCAAAGACAAGTTCGAGAACATGGGCGCACAGCTCGTGAAAGAAGTCGCCTCCAAGACTGCCGATGTGGCCGGTGACGGCACCACGACAGCTACCGTGCTGGCCCAGTCCATCCTCAACGAAGGCCTCAAGGCCGTCGCTGCCGGCATGAACCCGATGGACCTGAAGCGCGGCATCGACAAGGCGACCAACGCTGCTGTTGAAGCCATCAAGGCTGTTGCTGTGCCTTGCAAGGACACCAAGGCAATTGCCCAGGTGGGTTCCATTTCCGCCAACTCCGACACCCGTATCGGTGACCTGATCGCTCAGGCCATGGAAAAAGTGGGCAAGGAAGGCGTCATCACCGTGGAAGAAGGCTCCGGCTTCGACGACACGCTTGATGTCGTCGAAGGCATGCAGTTTGACCGCGGCTATGTCAGCCCGTATTTCATCAACAAGCAGGATTCGATGACGGCTGAACTCGACAGCCCGTACATCCTGCTCGTTGACAAGAAGATCTCCAATATCCGCGACATGATCCCGGTACTGGAAGGCGTCGCCAAGTCCGGCAAGCCACTGCTGCTGATCGCCGAAGATGTGGAAGGCGAAGCGCTGGCCACCCTCGTGGTGAACAGCATGCGCGGTATCGTCAAGGTCTGTGCCGTCAAGGCGCCTGGCTTTGGTGACCGTCGCAAGGCCATGCTGCAGGACATCGCCGTGCTGACCGGTGCCACCGTGATCTCCGAAGAAATCGGCCTGAACCTGGAAGGCGCCAGCCTGCAGGATCTTGGTACTGCCAAGAAGGTGGTCGTTTCCAAGGAAAACACCACGGTTATCGACGGTGCCGGCAACAAGGCCGAGATCGAAGCCCGCGTGGCCCAGATCCGCACCCAGATCGAAGATGCAACCTCCGACTATGACAAGGAAAAGCTGCAGGAGCGTGTTGCCAAGCTCGCTGGCGGTGTTGCCGTGATCAAGATCGGCGCTGCAACTGAAATCGAAATGAAGGAAAAGAAGGACCGCGTGGACGACGCCCTGCACGCTACCCGTGCTGCGGTTGAAGCCGGTGTGGTTGCCGGTGGCGGTACCGCCCTCGTGCGTGCCATTGCTGCGCTGGATGGCCTCAAGGGCGACAACGCCGACCAGATGGCCGGTATCAACATCCTGCGTCGCGCCATGGAATCCCCGCTGCGCCAGATCGTCACCAATGCCGGTGCAGAAGCCTCCGTCGTTGTTAACGAAGTAAAGAACGGCAAGGGCAACTACGGCTACAACGCTGCCAACGGTGAATACGGCGACATGATTGCTCTTGGTATTCTCGATCCGGCCAAGGTGACCTTCACTGCCCTGCAGAACGCCTCGTCGGTTGCCGGCCTGATGCTGACCACAGAAGCCATGATCACTGATGCCCCGGAAGACAAGGGTGCACCAGCCATGCCGGATATGGGTGGCATGGGCGGTATGGGCGGCATGATGTAATTATTTGGGCGTCTCTGGCGCGGTGCCTCTTTACCGGTGGTGAAGAGGGGCGTTGCGGAACGGTTTTGCTGTTGCAGCACCCCCGCTCCTCAGACCATTCCGCGCCAGCACTCGCTCAAATGCACTGCTCTGGAAAAGCCCCGAAAGGGGCTTTTTCATTGGTGGCGGGGCCGTGCCAGCGATAACAACAGGGACCGTCTTTAGCGACATTCTTGCCGACTACCCATCCGAAAGGATGGGCCCGACCGGCCGTTCATGCCATCAATTGTTGAGACACATCACGCTAAGTGTTACAAAGCGGCTGCCGGGGTAGCCGGCCGGGTCGCCAGTGTGGCAGCCTGCAGGGAAGATAAAAAAAATAATAGAGAAGAGGGGTCTATGCGCTCCATTATCACCATGTCTGCTGCCGTGCTGGCGGTAACTACGTCAGTGGCACAGGCGGATCAATGCCAGGATCTGGCCATCCGTTATTCCCAGGCTCCCAAGAGCCTCAAGATTGGCGACCTCGATGAGCTCAAGACCTGCATCAATCTGGTTCAGCGAGAGCTTATCAGTTCACTGGGCGACGCTTCCACGCCGTCGGGGCAGGTAACCATTGCCCGTCCGCGCGCCGTTCCAGTCCTTCAGGATGCCGAATAAGTCGTCAGTAC
>JBASJP010000157.1:0-4861 GCA_049655345.1 Moraxellaceae bacterium | reverse complement strand
CGTCTGCACTGGCCGCAGCTGAGTTTCCGGATCTGGATGTGTCCTATCGTGGTGGCGTGTCGATTGCACGTCGTCTGCAGGACCCGCTGGCCGAGCTGGTGAAGATTGATCCGAAGTCCATCGGTGTCGGCCAGTACCAGCATGACGTGAATCAGGTCAAGCTGGCGCGTTCGCTGGATGCCGTGGTGGAAGACTGCGTGAATGCTGTCGGTGTGGATGTGAACACGGCATCGGCAGCGTTGCTGGCGCGTATCGCCGGTCTTAACAGCACCATCGCCCAGAATATTGTCAGCTATCGTGATGCCAATGGCGCATTCAGGACGCGTGAAGAACTGAAGAAGGTGCCGCGTCTTGGCGACAAGACATTTGAGCAGGCGGCCGGCTTTTTGCGCATCATGAACGGCGAGAATCCGCTGGATGCCAGCTCGGTGCATCCCGAGTCGTATCCGGTGGTGGAAAAGATTGCAGCAAAGTCCACGAAAGACATTCGTGAACTGCTCGGTGACAGCCGCTTCCTGAAGGCGGTGAATGCGGCTGAATTTGTTGACGAGAAATTCGGTCTGCCTACGGTGACTGATATTCTCAAGGAACTGGAAAAGCCGGGCCGCGATCCGCGCCCCGAATTCAAGACGGCGACGTTTCAAGATGGCGTTACCGAGATCCGTGACCTGAAGCCAGGCATGATCCTCGAAGGCGTGGTCACCAACGTTGCCAACTTCGGTGCCTTTGTGGATATTGGTGTGCATCAGGATGGTCTGGTGCACATTTCCTCGCTCTCCACCAAATTCGTGAAGGATCCGCGTGAAGTGGTGCGTGCCGGTGACATCGTGAAAGTGAAAGTGGTGGAAGTGGATGCGCCACGTGCGCGTATCGCGCTGACCATGCGTCTGGATGATGAGGCAGTGCCGGCGAAAAAGCCGGGTGAAGGCGGTGGCCGCCCCGGTGGACGTGGTGGTGATCAGGTCACCAGCAAGCGCAGCTTTGGCGATGCGCCGGCCGCGAAGGTCGGTGGTCTTGGCAGCCTGCTGATGAAGGCGGGCGTGAAGAAATAAGCGCACTGCAAAACAAGTGTGCTCAAAACAAAAAGGCTGACGTTATGCGTCAGCCTTTTTGTTTGTGGTCAGGATGGCAGCGGGGATCAGCCCGACATGCCATCCACGCGTGGCGTCAGCAACATGCGTGCGTAGTACGCCAGGTACAGGCCGAAGGCGATCAGCCAGAGTGCGCCGGACAGCCAGAGGATGTGGGAAGAAACGCCGGGCAGGGCGAGGACGCGGCTGAGGGCGCTGAGATTGAGGGCGACAAAGGCCCAGCTCATGGCGGCGGGAGGTTGCAGCGGACGCCCGGTGTGGCCCAGCGTGACACGGGCAATCATGGCCAGGATGAGGCCGCCCATGGCGCCGATGGTGAGGGCATGCAGGGGCAGGCTGGGCGTTGCGATGATGTCCAGATGCCACAGCGCCATACCCAGCGGAGCCAGGGCCAGCCAGGCAAAGGCGATGTGCAGTGACCACAGCAGGGGGACGCCCCAGATGCCCTTGTCATACCAGCGCGCCAGACGGATGGCTGTACTGGTGCCCATCACCACAAACACGATGGCAATCCACGGGGTGGCGGTCAGTGACAGGCCGCTGGCGGTCAGCAGTGCCACCACAACGGCACTGCCCATGGCGGTACGATCCAGAGCCACAACCGGTGTGGGCTGGTAGCTGCGCATGAGGCCGCGCTGGGTGAAGAAGGGGATGACGCGGCCTCCGATCAGTCCCATGAGCGCTGCCAGCAGCCAGAGGGCGGCATGCACCCCCTGCCGTTGCCAGGCATCGTTACCGCTGGCGAGACCGGCCAGGGTCAGCAGGTTGGCCGCTGCCATCAGCAGCAACAGGCCGGGTACGGGGTAGTTACGCAGCTGCTTCACCTGCCAGATCTGCCGTACGATCACAATGGCGGTCAGGAGCAGGAAGGCACCATCGACCGGCACCAGCAGCCACAGTGGCGCATCCAGCAGCCAGGCCAGGCGGCCCGCCAGCCAGACCAGCGCCAGCCCTGCCAGTGGCCGGCCGGCAAGGCCCGGTGTGGCAGTCCAGTTCTGTACGGCAGTGAGCAGGAAACCGGCGACAATGGCCATGGCAAAGCCGAACAGCATCTCGTGACGGTGCCACGCCAGAGCGCCGCCGGCGGGCTGCCAGCCGGTGAGGATGCCGGCCAGAACCGCCAGCCAGAGGCCGATGGCAATCACGGCAAACGCCGCACCTGCCAGAAAGAAGGGGCGAAAGCCCAGACGCCAGAGCGGCAGCATTGAGTCGGTACGTTCAGTTATCTTCATCATGGCTGCTACGATACAGGAATTCGGCTCCGTTTTCGGATGATAAAAATCAAGAGTGGCAGTGGCGCGCCGGTTTTCTTTCAGGGCCCGTCTTGTTTCTTTATTCCGGTTTTTTGTTACGCTCGCGGGCCGCAAGGAGAATCTGAATGAAACACAAGGCGCATATCCTGCGCGATGAAGGTTCGCGCTTCAGTCGCCACCTTGGTATCCGTTACGTCAGTGTGGATAACGGCGAGTGTGTTGCCGAGATCGACATGGCGGACTATCTGCAGAATGTGGTGGGTGGCTTTCATGGCGGTGCGGCGTTTGCACTGGTTGACTGCGCCATGGGCGCGGCCATTTATTCGCTGTTGCAGATCGACGAGCTGGCCGCAACGCTGGAAGCAAAGACCAACTATATTCGTCCGGTACGTGAAGGCCTTATCCGCTGTACGGCAAAAGTGATTCATCGTGGTCGCCGCACTGCCGTGCTGGATGCCGAAGTGGTGGCAGGCGGCAAGCTGGTGGCCAAGGCCAGTGGCACCTTTGCCATCTGGAAGAATGAAAGCACGGCGTGATCGCGGACTTGTTTCCGTTGGCACTGCCCCCATATTGATTTGCCCTGTCTGTCGAGGAATTACCTGTGGATGCTGTGCTTGCGCGTGAACTTGAATGGCTGGCACCCAGGGCTGGCGTACTGGCCGGCATGCGGCGGGGCCTGGAAAAGGAATCGCTGCGGGTGCAGCCGGATGGTCATCTGGCGCAGACGCCACATGCGGCGGCCTTTGGTTCGGCACTGACACATCCGTATATCACCACGGATTATTCCGAATCCCTGCTGGAGCTCATTACGCCGGCAACCACATCGATTGCGGAAACCCTCGGCTTTCTGGATGACCTGCACCGTTTCATCTATGCCCATCTTGGTAGTGAGGAATTGTGGGTCAACTCCATGCCCTGCATTCTCGGCGACGACGACAGTATTCCCCTTGCACAGTATGGACATTCAAACATCGGTCGCATGAAGACCCTGTACCGACATGGTCTGGGTGTGCGTTACGGCCGTCGCATGCAGACCATTGCCGGCATTCATTACAACCTTTCCTTTCCGGATTCGTTCTGGCAGGCCTGGCAGGAAAAACTTGGCAATACGCAGTCGCTGGCCGATTTCCGTTCGGAAAAATATTTCGGGCTGGTACGTAACTTCCAGCGCCGCAGCTGGCTGTTGCTGTACCTGCTGGGCGCCAGCCCGGCTGTCTGTGGTTCCTTTTTGCGCGGGCGTGAACACAAGTTGCAGGAGTGCGGCCGGGGCACGCTGTATCTGCCCAATGCCACATCGCTGCGCATGAGCTCGCTGGGCTACCAGAACTCGGTGCAGTCGGACCTGAAAGTGTCCTATAACGGACTGGATGAATACGTGCGCGATCTCTCGCATGCCATTCACACACCCTATGCACCGTTTGAGCAGATCGGGCTCCGGGATGCGAACGGTGACTACCAGCAGATCAACACCAACATCCTGCAGATCGAGAACGAGTATTACGGCCTGATCCGGCCCAAGCGCACCACCGAGCGTGGCGAGCGTCCCACCACGGCATTATCGCGACGTGGCGTGGAGTACGTGGAGTTGCGCTGCGTTGACCTGAATCCGTTCCAGCCGTCCGGCATTGATGTCACCAGTGCGCATTTCCTGGAAGTGTTTGCACTGCATTGCCTGCTCAGCGACAGTCCGCCGTTCACCGGTATCGAGTACGCCGGGCTGCCGCACAACCAGCAGGACATGGTGGAGCATGGCCGTGATCCCGACCTGCGCCTGCAGGTTGGCGGTGAGTCGGTATTGTTCCGCGAGCAGGCGGAACGTCTGCTGGATGAACTGGCCGAACTTGCACCGCTGCTGGATGCAGCGCATGGCACGCTGGCCTATTCGCAGGCGATTGCGCAGGAGTCGCGCAAGCTGCACGAGCCCGGACTGACCTATTCCGCCACCATCGTGCGTGAACTCCGGGAGCATGACTGTTCTTTCTTTGAGTTTGCGCAGCAGACGGCTCGCAAGCATGGCGAGCATTTCCGGCAGCGGCCGCTGCCGCTGGCGCGGATGGACGAGCTGGCTGCCGTGGCCGCCGCATCCCACCAGAACCAGGCGGCAATCGAAGCGGCCGATACGCTGGCGTTTCCGGATTTTCTGGTCGCTTATTTCAGGGACTGAGCCGGGTGTGCGGCGCGGGTTTGCGCGGCGCCCGGCGTTACCAAACCCTGCTTGTTCTAACGCTGCCGCCACCGCTAGTCTTGCGGCAGTAATCCGGAGTCCGACATGCCTTTCATTCCTTCCCCGCGCCTGACCAATCTCGGTATTTTCCTGCTGACAGTGGTGGCCATGCTGTTTGCCTTGTGGCTGCAGTACGACCAGCATCTTGAGCCGTGCCCGCTGTGCGTTTTTCAGCGTGTCGCCATGATGGCCACCGGTGCAGTTGCCCTGCTGGCCTTTCTGCATGGTCCGACGGGTGTGGGGCGGCGCATTTATGCCGGCCTGACCGTGCTGGCGACTGCAGGTGGCATTGT
>JBASJP010000156.1:0-11492 GCA_049655345.1 Moraxellaceae bacterium | reverse complement strand
GGAAGTGGCGGTGTACGAGCGTCACGGTCATACCGGCCCGCGTGCGCGCGAAACCATCGGCTTCCAGACCATACGTGGAGGTGACATTGTTGGCGATCACAATGTCATGTTCATCGGCGAAGGCGAGCGCGTGGAAATTCGCCACGTGGCGACCAGTCGCATGAATTTTGCCAACGGCGCCGTACGCGCCGCTTGCTGGGTGCAGCAGCAGCCGTCCGGTCTGTTTGATATGCGTGATGTGTTGAAGCTGCGCTGAAGCAGTCATTGTTCAAATAAAAAAACCGGCCTCGATGGCCGGTTTTTTTATTTGCCGGTGAGCGGCAGAAAACGATGTCAGGCGACGCTCTGCGTGTCGTCGGGCTCGCCATCCACCGCGACACGGTTACGGCCTGTTCTCTTGGCGCGATACAGGGCCTGATCAGCGGCCAGCAACAACACTTCCGGCCCGGAGGTCTGGGCCGTCGGGATCATGCTGGCAACCCCCAGACTGGCAGTCACGTTGCCGTGGCTGGAGCGCTGGTTGGGAATGCCCAGTGCAAGGATCTTGTCACGTACACGCTCTGCAACAAGGCGCGCCTGTTGCGGCGTGTTGTTGGTCAGGATCAATACAAACTCTTCGCCACCGTAGCGTGCCGCCAGATCGCCCGGGCGCCTCGTGAAATCCTTCAGGGTGCCTGCCACTTCACGCAGGCATTCGTCGCCAGCCTGGTGGCCATAGGTGTCGTTATAGAGCTTGAAGTGATCCACATCGATCATGACCACGCCCAGTGGCTCCTGCTTGCGCATGGCGCGTTGCCACTCGGTACCCAGCGTGGTGTCGAGGCTGCGGCGATTGGCAATCTGGGTGAGTCCGTCAATGGCCGTCAGGTACTGCAGGCGCAGGTTGGCCTCGCCAAGATCAGTGTTCTCGAATGACAGCAGGCGCGACTGCAGGTAGTTCTGACGCAGGCTGCGTTCGATCAGGAACGTGCCCAGCAGGGAGAAGATGGCCGAGGAGACGGCAATGAAGTTCACGGCAACAATCATCTTGAGGTCGGCATTGCCGATATGCACATAACCGATGTTCACAATTGCCAGCATGACCATGGCGGCAATGCAGCCCCATACAAACTGCAGCCGGGTCAGTACGAACACCACGAGCATGATCATGGTGATGCTGCCGGCATAGAAGTAGTTGAAGGGCGCAATCGATTTAAGGGACAGGCCAACCACGCAGGCTACAAACAGGCAGGCGCAAAATGCCACGATGGGTTGCATGTGTGCCATGGCCAGGCGGGTCTTGCTGATCATGAGCACGATAAGCACGGGCATGGCCGTCATGATCCGGAGCTGCCACAGCTCGCTTGACTGCTCGGGCATCCAGAACGGGTCGATCACGCCACAGCCAAGGATCGCCAGCACCCCAAGCAGGCCCGAGATGATCATGTGGCTGTGGTAGCGCAGGCTGTAGTCCTGCTGGAACTCACCCTCAAGCGGGTCGGGAAAGCGCAGGTGCAAGCCACGGTTGTCGAGCAGTTGGCGCAGGGTGTCGATTTGAGACTGTTCCATGCCGGTACCTTGAGTGGCTCGCCAGAGGTGGCGGCTTCTTGTTTTGGTGTGTTGATCTGGGGCGCTGTTTTGGGACGTTGTTCCGATATGTGAATCGCATCACAGGATACTTGCCGGTCACAAGGGTTTCCCTGCTGACCGGTGGCAATGCCGGGGCGTGCGGTAGCCGTGACCAGTCAGGCGGTCGGCATGCAGTAATAGCGGTTGGACAAAAATGCCCCCTTTCCGTACAATTCCGCCTCAACTTGTGCCTGCTGTGCTGCGTCGCCGAGACCAGTGCAGATTCCGGTACCCTCATTATTAGAAAAGCGAGAAGGAGTTCCTCTTTCTCGCTTTTTTACAAGTGCATTCCGCCAGCATTCCTTCTTCGGAGGTAGGTTTTGAGCAAGCCCGCCATTCTCGTCCTGCAAGACGGCAGCGTCTTCCGGGGGATATCCATCGGTGCCGATGGCCTCACCAGTGGTGAAGTCGTCTTCAATACCGCCATGACCGGCTACCAGGAAATCCTGACGGATCCCTCCTATTGTCGCCAGATCGTGACCCTGACCTATCCGCACATCGGCAATACCGGCATGAATGCGGAAGACGAAGAGGCTACGGAAATCTGGGCGGCAGGCCTGGTCATTCGTGACCTGAGCATGATCGCGAGCAACTTCCGCTCGCAGGAATCGCTGTCCGACTACCTCAAGCGCCGCAATATCATCGGCATTGCCGATATTGATACCCGTCGCCTGACCCGCATCCTGCGCGAGAAGGGTGCCCAGAACGGCGCCATCATCGCCGGTGACGGCGTGGACGAGGCCAGGGCACTGGAGGCCGCCAAGGCCTTTCCCGGCCTCAAGGGCATGGATCTGGCCAAGGTGGTGTCGGCCAAGGCCGCCTACCCGTGGACCGAAGGAAGCTGGGTGCTGGGCAAGGGGCATGTGACCCCGACCGCACCCGCAACGTTCAAGGTTGTGGCCTATGACTTCGGCGTCAAGCTGAACATCCTGCGCATGCTGGTGGATCGCGGCTGCGACGTCACCGTGGTGCCGGCCCAGACCGATGCCGCCACCGTGCTGGCCATGAACCCGGACGGCATTTTCCTGTCCAACGGCCCTGGCGATCCCGCCCCCTGTGATTACGCCATCACGGCAATCGGCGAGTTCCTCAAGACCGATACCCCGGTGTTCGGTATCTGCCTGGGGCACCAGTTGCTCGCGCTGGCGTCCGGCGCCCAGACCCTGAAAATGGGTCATGGTCACCATGGCGCCAACCACCCGGTGCAGAACATCGAGGCCGGGACTGTCATGATCACCTCGCAGAACCACGGTTTTGCCGTGGACGAAAAGACACTGCCAGCGAATCTGCGGGTGACGCACCGTTCCCTGTTCGATGGCACCAACCAGGGCATCCACCGTACCGACAAGCCGGCCTTCAGCTTCCAGGGTCACCCCGAAGCCAGCCCCGGCCCGCACGATGCCTCGCCCCTGTTTGACCACTTCATCGAATTGATGCAGGCCCGGAAGAAGTAAGAGTTCACCATGCCAAAACGTACTGACATCAAAAGCATCCTGATTATCGGCGCCGGCCCCATCGTCATCGGCCAGGCCTGCGAGTTCGACTATTCCGGCGCCCAGGCCTGCAAGGCCCTGCGCGAAGAGGGCTACCGCGTCATTCTGGTGAACTCCAATCCGGCCACCATCATGACCGACCCGGTGATGGCGGACTCCACCTATATCGAGCCGATTACCTGGCAGACCGTGGCACGCATCATCGAGAAGGAACGTCCCGATGCCGTGCTGCCGACCATGGGTGGCCAGACAGCGCTTAACTGTGCGCTCGACCTCGACAAGCACGGCGTGCTGGAAAAGTTCGGTTGCGCACTGATCGGTGCGTCCAAGGAAGCCATCCGCATGGCCGAAGACCGCAAGCTCTTCGACCAGGCCATGCGCCGTATCGGCCTCGAGTGCCCGCGTGCCGGCATCGCCCACAGCATGGAAGAAGCCTTTGCTGTGCTGGAAACGACCGGATACCCGGCCATCATTCGTCCGTCTTTCACCATGGGCGGCAGTGGCGGCGGCATTGCTTACAACCGTGAAGAGTTCGTGGAAATCTGCGAGCGCGGCCTTGATTTGTCGCCCACGCGCGAACTGCTCATCGACGAGTCGCTGATCGGCTGGAAAGAATACGAGATGGAAGTCGTGCGTGACCGCAACGACAACTGCATCATCGTCTGCTCGATCGAAAACTTCGACGCCATGGGCGTGCACACCGGCGACTCCATCACCGTCGCCCCGGCACAGACGCTCACGGACAAGGAATACCAGATCATGCGTAACGCGAGCTGTGCCGTGTTGCGCGAGATCGGCGTGGAAACCGGCGGCTCCAACGTGCAGTTCGGCGTCAATCCGAAAGATGGTCGCATGGTGGTGATCGAGATGAATCCGCGCGTGTCGCGTTCGTCCGCGCTCGCCTCCAAGGCTACCGGCTTCCCGATTGCCAAGGTCGCTGCCAAGCTCGCCGTCGGCTACACGCTCGACGAGCTCATGAACGACATCACCGGCGGCAAGACCCCGGCGTCCTTCGAGCCGGCGATCGATTACGTCGTCACCAAGATTCCGCGTTTCAATTTCGAAAAATTCCCGCAGGCAGCAGCCACCCTCACCACGCAGATGAAGTCCGTGGGCGAAGTGATGGCCATCGGTCGCACGTTCCAGGAGTCCATGCAGAAAGCCCTGCGCGGACTGGAAGTGGGCGTTGACGGATTTTCGCCAAAGCTGCAGCCGGGCCAGGAAGAGCCGGAAGCAAAGCTGCGCAAGGAATTGTCCAATCCCGGTCCGGACCGTGTCTGGTACGTTGGCGATGCCTTCCGTTTCGGCATGAGTGTCGATGAAATCTACGCACTCTCCGGCATTGATCCGTGGTTCCTCGTGCAGATCGAAGACCTGATCAAGGCAGAAGAGCACGTCAAGCAGATTGGCTTTGCCGGTTTTGATCGCGACACGTTCTGGCGCCTCAAGCGCAAGGGCTTCTCCGATGCACGCCTGGCTGCACTGATCGGTGTGTCGGAAAAAGAGCTGCGCAAGAAACGCTGGGAGCTGGGCGTCAAGCCGGTGTACAAGCGCGTTGATACCTGCGCTGCCGAATTCTCCACCAGTACGGCTTATATGTACTCGACCTATGAGGAAGAGTGCGAAGCCAATCCGAGTGATCGCAAGAAGATCATGGTGCTCGGTGGCGGCCCCAACCGTATCGGTCAGGGCATCGAGTTTGACTACTGCTGTGTGCACGCTGCCCTCGCCATGCGCGAAGACGGCTATGAAACCATCATGGTCAACTGCAACCCGGAAACCGTTTCCACGGATTACGACACGTCCGACCGCCTGTTCTTCGAGCCGGTGACACTGGAAGACGTCCTGGAAATCGCCGCGCTGGAAAAGCCGGTTGGCGTGATCGTGCAGTACGGTGGCCAGACGCCGCTGAAGCTGGCGCGTGCGCTGGAAGCCGCCGGGGTGCCCATCATTGGTACGTCGCCGGATGCCATTGACCGTGCCGAAGACCGCGAGCGTTTCCAGCAGATGGTGGAGCGCCTCAATCTGCGTCAGCCACCAAACCGCACTGCCCGTAATGCCGAAGAAGGTGTGCGTCTTGCGGCAGAGATCGGTTATCCGCTGGTGGTGCGCCCGAGCTATGTGCTCGGCGGCCGTGCCATGGAAATCGTGTTCAACGAAGACGAGTTGCGCCACTACATGCGCACCGCCGTACAGGTCTCCAACGATTCGCCGGTGCTGCTCGACCGCTTCCTCGATGATGCGATTGAAGTCGACGTCGATGCCGTGTCCGACGGCAAGGATGTCGTGATCGGTGCCATCATGCAGCACATCGAGCAGGCCGGCATTCACTCCGGTGACTCCGCCTGTTCGCTGCCGCCCTACAACCTGCCGCAGCACATCCAGGATGTGATGCGCGAGCAGACGGTTGCCATGGCGCGCGAACTCGGTGTGGTCGGTCTCATGAACGTGCAGTTTGCCGTCAAGGGCGAAGACGTCTATGTGCTCGAAGTGAATCCGCGTGCCTCGCGCACCGTGCCCTTCGTGTCCAAGTGCATCGGTACGTCGCTGGCAAAGATTGCTGCACGCTGCATGGCCGGCAAGACGCTGGTCGAGCAGAAGTTCACCAAGGAAATCATCCCGCCGTATTTCTCCGTGAAAGAGGCGGTATTCCCCTTCGCCAAGTTCCCGGGCGTTGATCCGATCCTCGGTCCGGAAATGAAGTCCACCGGTGAAGTAATGGGTGTGGGTGCCACCTTTGCCGAAGCCTTCCACAAGGCGGTGCTGGGCTCGAACGAAAAGCTGCCAACGGGTGGTCGTGCCTTCATTTCCGTGCGCGACACGGACAAGAGCCATCTGGCCAAGATCGGTGGAGAGCTCACTGCGCTTGGTTTCGAGCTGGTGGCCACCTCCGGTACCCAGCGCGAGCTGGAGGCTGCCGGTATTGCCTGCAAGCGCGTCAACAAGGTGACCGAAGGTCGTCCGCACATTGTCGACATGCTCAAGAACGGTGAGATCTCGCTGATCATCAACACCACCGAAGGCAAGCAGGCACAGCAGGACTCGTTCAGCATTCGCCGCAGTGCACTCCAGGGCAAGGTGTACTACACCACCACCATCAGTGGCGCCGAGGCAGTGTGTCTGGCGCTGCGTTCCGAGCCGACTGCCACCGTGCGTCGCCTGCAGGACCTGCACAAGGAGATTGTTTGAGATGCAACGTTTCCCGATGACCAAGAAAGGTCACGATGCCCTGCAGGAAGAACTGCAGCAGCTGAAGTCGGTTGATCGTCCGCGTATTTCAGCGGCCATTGCCGAAGCGCGGGCACATGGTGACCTCAAGGAAAATGCCGAGTATCACGCGGCACGTGAACAGCAGGGCTTTGTCGAGGGCCGCATTCAGGACATCGAAGGCAAGCTCTCGAATGCGCAGGTGATTGATGTCACCGCCATGCCAAAGACCGGCAAGGTTATTTTTGGTGTCACCGTCGATATCGTGAATGTTGATACGGATGAAACGAAAACCTACCAGATCGTTGGTGATGACGAGGCTGACATCAAGGCCAACAAGATTTCAGTCAATTCACCCATCGCGCGCGGACTGATTGGCAAGCAGGAAGGCGATTCCGTTGGCATCCAGACGCCAGCCGGTCTGGTCGAGTACGAAATCGTGGAAGTGCGTTACGAATGATGTTGTTAGTGCTGCCATAAAAAAAGCCCCGGCATGTCCGGGGCTTTTTTTATGGGCAAAGCCTGAGTCAGTCCTTCAGGTGACTAAAGCGCAGCAGGTTCGACAGCTTGGCATTGGGCTTTCTGGCCGGACGGTACAGCAGCACAATCTTGCCGATGATCTGCACGATTTGTGCCCGGGTGTGCTGGGCAATCATCTGCATGGCGGCGGCGCGCTCTTCACGGTCCTCGCCATTGACGCGAACCTTGATCAGTTCGTGGTCTTCCAGGGCGCGGTCAGCCTCGGCCAGCACGCCTTCGGTGAGACCCTGTCCTCCGGTCAGAACCACGGGCGAGAGCTCATGGCCGATACGGCGGAAGCGTTTCTTTTCGGCAATCGAGAGGGGCATGGCGGCAGGGACCTGCAAATTCTGGTAAAAAGGGTGTCCATTCTAGCGATAAAGCTCTCCGGGCTCACCATTCCTCTGATATGACTGAAAAGTTCCGTAATCCCAAGCTCAGTGGCTCCAGCAAGACCTGGTTGCGTGAGCATTGGGATGATCCCTATGTGCAGCGTGCCCAGAAAGACGGCTATCGCTCCCGTGCTGCGTACAAGTTGCTGGAAATCAACGAAAAAGACCGCCTGATCCGGCCCGGCATGACCGTGGTGGACCTTGGCTCGGCACCAGGCAGCTGGTCGCAGATCGTCGAAAAACTGGTCGGCGACCACGGTCGCATCATTGCCTCCGACATCCTTGAGATGGATGCCCTGCCGGGCGTCACCTTCATTCAGGGTGATTTTCGCGAGGACGAGGTGTTTGCGCAGATACTGGCCGCCATCGGGGATGCCCCTGTAGACCTTGTAATCTCGGACATGGCCCCCAATATGTCAGGAACCAGTGCGGATCAGCCACGCGCCCTGTACCTGTGCGAGCTGGCACTGGACATGGCAGTGCGCGTACTCAAGCCGGGCGGCGAGTTTGTCGTCAAAGTGTTTCAGGGCGAGGGTTATGACGAGTACCGCAAGCTGGTCCAGGAGCACTTCAAGGTAGTGAAGTCGCGCAAGCCACAGGCTTCGCGGCCCCGCTCCCCTGAAGTCTATCTGGTGGCCCAGGGTTTCAAGGGGCAGTGATTGCCCCTTATGCGGGTGTTATAGAGTTGTCAGGCGGCCGGCCGGCCTATAATGTGGCCGTATGCGGCCTGACAAGGCCATGAATTTGTTATCCCGCGGGGGCTTCCTTGAACGACATGCTGAAGAATCTGGTTTTGTGGCTGGTCATTGCCGGCGTGCTGGTGTTCGTCTTCAGCAATTTCAATCAGCAGCAGTCCACCAAGGCGCTGAACTACTCCGAGTTTGTCACTGCGGTCGAAAACGGCGACATCAAGAAGGTCAAGATTGATGGCCTGACCATCACCGGCGAAAAGCTCAATGGTGACAAGTTCCAGACCGTGCGCCCGCCGGTGCAGGACAATGACCTGATGCCTTCGCTGCTCGACAAGAAGGTCTCCGTCGAAGGTGCCGCGCCCGAACAGCAGTCGGTATGGATGCAGTTGCTGGTGGCCAGCTTCCCGGTCATCCTGATTGTCGGCCTGTTCATGTTCTTCATGCGCCAGATGCAGGGCGGTGGTGGTGCAGGTGGCAAGGGTGGCCCCATGACGTTTGGCAAGTCAAAGGCCCGCCTGCTGTCCGAAGACCAGATCAAGACCACCTTTGCCGATGTTGCCGGTTGCGATGAAGCCAAGCAGGACGTCGAAGAGGTTGTCGAATTCCTGCGCGATCCCGGCAAGTTCCAGAAGCTGGGCGGCAAGATTCCGCGCGGCATCCTCATGGTGGGCCCGCCAGGTACCGGCAAGACCCTGCTGGCCAAGTCCATTGCCGGCGAAGCCAAGGTTCCCTTCTTCTCGATTTCCGGCTCCGACTTCGTCGAAATGTTTGTCGGCGTCGGTGCCTCGCGCGTGCGCGACATGTTCGAGCAGGCCAAGAAGCAGGCCCCCTGCATCATCTTCATCGACGAAATTGACGCGGTCGGTCGTCACCGTGGCGCCGGGCTCGGTGGCGGTCATGACGAGCGTGAGCAGACCCTGAATCAGTTGCTGGTGGAAATGGACGGCTTTGAAACCAATGACGGCATCATCGTCATCGCCGCCACCAACCGTCCCGACGTACTCGACAAGGCACTGTTGCGCCCGGGTCGTTTTGACCGTCAGGTGGTGGTCGGCCTGCCGGACATTCGTGGCCGTGAACAGATCCTCAATGTGCACATGCGAAAGGTGCCGCTGGGCGACGACGTCAATCCCGAAGTGATTGCGCGCGGCACCCCGGGTTTTTCCGGTGCCGATCTGGCCAATCTGGTGAACGAGGCAGCCCTGTTTGCCGCCCGTACCAACAAGAAGCTGGTCGAGATGCGCGAGTTCGAGCTGGCCAAGGACAAGATCATGATGGGCGCCGAGCGCAAATCCATGGTCATGTCGGATGACGAAAAGCGCAACACCGCCTATCACGAAGCCGGTCATGCCATCGTCGGCCGCCTGGTGCCCGAGCACGATCCGGTCTACAAGGTTTCCATCATTCCGCGTGGCCGGGCGCTGGGCGTTACCATGTTCCTGCCGGAAGTGGAGCGCTACTCCTGGTCCAAGCGCGGCATCGAGTCACGCATCTGCTCCATGTTCGGTGGCCGTATTGCCGAGGAACTGACACTGGGTTTTGACGGTGTCACCACTGGCGCCAGCAACGATATCCAGCGTGCCACCGAAATGGCACGCAACATGGTGACCAAGTGGGGCCTGTCCGAAAAAATGGGCCCGCTCATGTACGAGGAAGATGAAGGCGAGGTCTTTCTCGGTCGTTCGGTGACGCAGCACAAGAGCGTGTCCGAGCAGACTGCGATGGATATCGACAACGAAGTGCGAGCCATTATTGATCGTTGCTACGACAAGGCGCGCCAGATCCTCATTGATAATCGCGAGAAGCTCGACCTGATGGCCGAGGCACTGATCCAGTACGAGACCATCGATGTCAGCCAGATCAATGCCATCATGGAAGGACGTCGTCCCGAGCCACCCAAGGACTGGGGCAGTGGCAGCGGTGCCCCCGGCGGCGGAACGCCGGTGCAGGACAAGGATGCCGCTGCAGACACGGCGGTAAAGGCAGACTCTGCACCAATCGGTGGGCCGGCGGGCCAGCACTGAGTCGCCGCACTTCCTCCCCGAACGGGCCGCAATAGCGGCCCTTGTTTTTGGTTTCTCCGATGATGGGCAGTCCGGTGATGAGTTCATTCCTGCAGTGCGGCACACGGCCGTTGAGTCTTGATCGGCCGGTGGTCATGGGCATCCTGAACGTCACGCCGGACTCCTTTTCCGATGGCGGTCGGTACCTCACGCTCGATGCGGCATTGCGTCAGGCGGTGCAGATGCAGGCGGACGGGGCACAACTGATCGATATCGGAGCCGAAAGCACGCGGCCCGGCGCTACGCCGGTATCGCTGCAGGAGGAGCTGGACCGAATGCTGCCGGTGGTCGAGGCAGTGGCGCGCGAGGTGGATGCCATCATTTCCATCGACACGTCTTCACCGCAAGTGATGACAGGTGCAGCAGCCCTTGGTGCCGGCCTCATCAATGATGTGCGTGCCCTGCAGCGTCCAGGCGCCCTTGCGGCGGCAGCGTCCACAGGGTTGCCAGTCTGCCTGATGCACATGCAGGGTGAGCCGGACACCATGCAGTTGCAGCCTCGCTACGAAAATGTGTTTGCCCAGTTGGATGCCTTTTTTGATGCACGGATTGCTGTCTGCGAGGCGGCCGGCATCGGTAAATCACGTCTGCTCATCGATCCGGGCTTCGGCTTTGGCAAGTCCCTTGCGCACAATGTCGCCTTGCTGGACGGGCTGGCGCACTTCCGGCGCTGGGGCTGTCCCGTGCTGGCAGGATTGTCGCGCAAGTCCATGCTGGGGGCGTTGCTGGGCGGCGCTCCGGTAGATCAGCGTCTGCATGCCAGTGTGGCAGCGGCAGTCTTGTCTGTAATGAACGGCGCCGCTATTGTGCGCGTCCATGATGTTAAAGCGACCGCGGATGCACTCGCGGTTGTCTCTGCCGTGCTGCGGCACCGCAGCCAGGAAGCAGGATAATGACCAGAAAATATTTCGGAACCGATGGCGTACGCGGCAAGGTGGGTGAAGACCCGATTACCCCGGAGTTTGCCCTCCAGCTCGGCTGGGCGGCGGGCAAGGCACTGGCACGTAATGGCCGGTCCTGGGTAGTGATGGGCAAGGACACGCGCCTGTCCGGTTATCTGCTGGAGTCGGCGCTGGAGGCGGGCCTGTCCGCTGCCGGTGTCAGCGTGCGCCTGCTCGGTCCCATGCCGACACCGGCAATTGCCTATCTGACGCGTGCCTTTCATGCCGATGCCGGCATCGTGATTTCAGCCTCGCACAATCCGTATTACGACAACGGCATCAAGTTCTTTGGTGCTGACGGCAAGAAGCTGCAGGACGACGTCGAGGCCTCCATTGAGGAGTGGCTCGACAAGCCTCTGGCCATCGAGGCGCCGGATGCACTGGGCAAGGCCATGCGCCAGGATGATGCCCGCGGCCGTTATATCGAGTTCTGCAAGTCCAGCTTTCCGTTCCACCTCAGCCTGCGCGGCCTGAAGATCGTGCTGGATTGTGCCAACGGCGCCGCCTATCAGGTAGGGCCGTCGGTGTTCACCGAGCTGGGTGCCGACGTCATCAAACTGGCGTGTGCGCCGGATGG
>JBASJP010000155.1:0-4637 GCA_049655345.1 Moraxellaceae bacterium | reverse complement strand
CTGACCTGCTCATCGTGCAGATACGGGATGCGCTGAATGGCGTGATTGTAGTGAGCCCGGCCCTGACGCGCGTTCTCGCACAGGCCCTGCGTGCGCCGGCATCCACCGTCGAGTTCGAGCTGACCGATCGCGAGCGCCAGGTATTGAAAAGCATTGCCACCGGCAGCAGCAACAAGGTGATTGCACAGAAACTCGGCATCACTGAAGGCACAGTGAAAGTGCATGTGAAAAATCTTTTGCACAAGCTCGGCCTGCGCTCACGGGTCGAAGCCGCTGTATGGGCGCTCGCACACATGAAGGGCTGACCCGATCTCCGCAAATACCGGCTATTCGCCGGGCCACAGCCCCGAGTCGTACAGAAAGGTCTCATCCAGTTGCTGCGGATTATCGATGCTGGTTTCCAGATCCTTGATCAATCCGTCTTCCAGACCGTAAATCCAGCCATGTACGGCAAGCTCCTGCCCGCGCATCCAGGCGTTCTGCACGATCGTGGTATGACAGACATTGCGCACCTGCCGCTTCACATTCAGCTCGCACAGCATGTTGACCCGCGCCTCACCCTCCAGCTCTTCCAGCAAGGCCATGTTCTGGTGATAAAGTGCCTTGATGGCACGCAACCAGTTATCAATCAGCCCCAGCTCCTGATGCCCGAGCGCCGCCCGTACACCACCACAGCCATGATGACCGCAGACAATTATCTGCTTCACTTTCAGCACGTCCACTGCGTACTGCAACACCGACAGGAAATTCATGTCAGTGGCCACCACCATGTTGGCGACATTGCGATGCACAAACAGTTCACCGGGCATCAGGCCGACAATATCATTGGCCGGCACACGGCTGTCGGAACACCCGATCCAGAGAAACTCCGGCTGTTGCTGTGCCGCCAAGCGCTTGAAAAAGCCGGGGTCACGCGCTTGCATGCGCGTTGACCACAACTTGTTGTTATCGAGCAGACCCCTGATTTGCATAACCCTACCCACAGCAAATATCCCGGAGAAATACAGCCGCCATCAGGCCAGCCAGTCGGCATAGCTGACGAAAGGCAATGCCTCTCCTTCCGCCACCGATTGCCCGGGCTCTTGCCAGGCCAGACCATCCGACCAGCACACGGAACTCAGCACGCCGGAACTCTGGTTGGGATAAGCCACCAGTCGCACACCCTCCGGCACCTGCTGTCGTTGCACACGCAGATACTCACGCCGCTTGCCCGCCTTGCGCGTGAATGCACATGGCACCGGATTAGGCAGCGGGGGCACATAGCTCTCACCCTGGCGCCAGCGCAGCCACGGCAGGGCCGCCACCAGCAAGGTCACCCAGACCGCCACCGGATTACCCGGCAGGCCAATGAAGGGCGTCTCGTTTACATAACCGAATGCCAGCGGCTTGCCCGGCTTGATCCCGAGCTTCCAGAGCACTAGCCTTCCCTCGGCCTCGACTGCCGCCTTGAGATGATCCTCTTCCCCGACAGAGACGCCGCCACTGCTGACAATCACATCGGCTGTCGTGGCCAGCTCGGTCAGGCGTAACCGCGTCGCCACCAGATCATCCGGCAACGTACCGGCGTCATGAACATCAAATCCCATTTCTTCGAGCGTACTGACAATCGTGTACTGATTGCTGTTGTAGAGCTGACCGGCAGCCAGTGGCTCCCCCGGCTGCACCAGCTCATCACCGCTCGACAGTACCGCCACCCGCAGCCGTCGAGCCACCAGCACGCTCGCCACACCAATGGATGCCAGCAAACCGATATCCGCTGCCTGCAAGCGCCGCCCGGGCGCAAACAGCTGCGTCCCCACCGCAATGTCCTGACCCGCGCGGCGCACATTTTCGCCCGCCTTGACCGCCGGCAACCGGACACGGTTGTCGGGCAATGTTTCGGTGTCTTCCTGCATCACTACCGCATCAGCACCGGGCGGAATTTCAGCACCGGTAAAAATGCGAGCACAGGTACCTGATGTCAGCGGCTGCGGCGCCACACCTGCCGGAATGCGCTGGCTCACTTCCAGCACGGCACCAGTTGCAGCATCTGCTGCGCACAAGGCATACCCATCCATGGCACTGTTGTCTGCCGGCGGCACCTGAATGGTGGAACTGACCGCCTCGACCAGCACCATTCCCCGCGCCTGCCGCAGCGGCAGGCGAATCGCATCCACACCCGGCAGGCTCAGTGCCTCTTTGCGCAGGTGTCCGAGCACTTCGTCCAGCGTGGCCAGATTTCCGCGCTCGCAACCACAACCGGCGCTCATGCGGCCCCCTCAGGCGAGCCCTCACGCGTGCCGCAATTGTCCAGCCGACGCACGCCGGCCGGTTCCACTTTTTTCTGCTGCAACAGGCCGACAAAATTGCACGGACGCTGGCGTGCATCCAGCTGGCTGGCAATCATGCGAGTCCACGCCGTACGACAGGCATTGGTCGAACCCGGCACACAGCACACCAGCGTAAAATTGGCCAGGCCCGCCAGCGCACGGCTTTGCATGGTGGAGGTGCCAATCTCTTCGTAGGAAATCTGCCGGAACAACTCGCCAAACCCGTGCACTTCCTTGTCAAACAGCGGCAGAACGGCTTCCGGCGTGCTGTCGCGCGTGGTGAAGCCTGTGCCGCCGGTAATCAGCACCACCTGCACACTTGCATCCGCAATCCATTGCGAAACCACACCACGAATCTGGTAGATGTCATCGCGCACCAGCGCACGATCAGCCAGTACATGGCCAGCCTCCGTCAAGCTGTCAACCAGCAGCTGCCCCGAAGAATCCTCGGCAAAACCACGGGTATCACTCACCGTCAGTACGGCAATTTTCAATGGAACAAACTCGCGAACGGCACTGCTCATGAAACCTTCTCCTGTCTTGCTGCAACCGGCGGTGCAATCTGTGGGGCAATGTCCGGGTGCAACCAACCCTTCTTCATGCCAACCACACTGCCACTACCTGCCAGCCAGATAAATACCCCTTGTAGACGCCTGCGCTACTCCCGAAGGGATAGGCCAGAATTGATGCGCGTCAAGTGCGAATGAAACGGCGTGGTGCACCATGATCACATACCGTTATACGGTGTATTGTCATGCGTCATCAGCAACCATCGCCACTGCTCGCATCACCGCTGACGACCAGACCAGCCTCAATGTCCGGTGCCGGCATGAGCACATGAGACAGAACTATACCCTGCTTCACGCCGGGGCCGACAGGCTGGGCATCTGCCCCCCCCTGCAACGAGAAAGCAACGACAAAGCAACACGGTACACATCCATGAGCACTTCCCTGCCGCCACTGGTGTACGCCTGCTCCGGCTGCTCCAATGTGGCACAACTGGCCAACACCCTCGCCCTGCGACTGGATCGCGCAAAGCTGGCCGAAATGAGCTGCATTGCCGGTGTCGGCGGAAACGTCCCGGCCCTGGTGAAAAAAGCACAGTCCGGCCGACGCATCATCGCGCTGGATGGCTGCCCGCTGCATTGCACCAAAAGCTGCCTGTCACAACAGGGGGTCACGGCAGACATTCATCTGACGCTGAATAACTACGGCTTGCGCAAACGTTATGGCGAGGATTGTCGTCCGGAAGATGCAGACCTGCTGTTTGATGAAATCCGTGCAATGCTGGAGGAGAACCACGCAAGCAACACAAGCACCTGAGATCCGACCTGCAGGAACACGTCAGGACGGATCATGCTTCCAGCGTGCGGCCGCCGAGAGATCACCCTCGCGCTCATCCACCCAGCGCTCACCCTGCGGCGTTGCTTCGCGCTTCCAGAACGGCGCGCGTGTTTTCAGATAATCCATGATGAAACTGCAGGCATCAAATGCAGCCTGCCGATGCGCACTGGCAATACCGACAAACACAATCGGCTCACCCGGTGCCAGCTCGCCCACACGATGAATGACGGTTGCATTCAGCAAGGGCCAGCGCTGTCCTGCTTCTTCCACGATCTTGCCAAGCGCACTTTCCGTCATGCCCGGATAGTGCTCCAGAAACATGCCCGCCACCTCGGCGCCGTCGTTGTAATCACGCACATACCCGACAAAGCCCACCACCGCCCCCACGCCCTGATTGGCGGCATGCAGGGCATTCAGCTCGACGCCTGCATCAAAGGTCGCGGTCTGCACCCGGATCATGAAGAAACCTTTTCGTAGTGGTAATGACCGCTTTTACCGCCGGTTTTCTCCAGCAGGCGCACGGATTCAATCGTCATGCCCTTGTCCACGGCCTTGCACATGTCGTAAATCGTCAGGGCGGCAACGCTGGCGGCAGTCAGCGCCTCCATTTCCACCCCGGTCTGCCCCGCCAGCTTGCAACGCGACACGATATGCACCACATCATCGCCTTCGGCCATCAACTCCACCTTGACACTGGTCAACAGCAAGGGATGACAGAGCGGAATCAGTTCGTGTGTTTTCTTCGCCGCCATGATGCCGGCAATGCGGGCGACCGCAAACACGTCACCCTTCGGATGCCCACCGGACTCAATCATCTGCAGGGTCTTCGGCAACATGCGCACACGTGCCTCGGCGATTGCCTCGCGCGTCGTCACGGACTTCTCGGTCACATCCACCATGGTGGCGTGCCCGTTTGCATCAAGATGCGTCAACACAACACTTTCCCCTGTTTTCATGCGTGACTTCTGACAACCATATTTCAGT
>JBASJP010000154.1:0-1841 GCA_049655345.1 Moraxellaceae bacterium | reverse complement strand
TCATCACCGGCCGCAAGTGGTTCATCACCGGCGCCGAGGGTGCGCAACATTTCATCCTGATCGCGCGTACCTCTCCACCAGGGCAGGACGACGAGCGCAAAAGCCTCACCGCTTTCCTGTTTGATGCCAGTCAGCCTGGCTGGCGCATCGAGCGCCGCATTCCCATCATGGGCCCGGAAGAACATGGTGGTCATTGCGAAATCGTGTTTGATGGTCTGGAAATTCCGGATGAATGCCGTTTACTTAACGTAGGTGACGGTCTCAAGGTCACGCAGATTCGTCTGGGTACTGCACGTCTTACGCATTGCATGCGCTGGCTGGGGCTGAGCAAGCGCTGCCTGGAAGAGGCGGGTGGCTATGTGTCACAGCGCATGAGTTTCGGCGAGACACTGGCGCAGCATGAGGGCGTGCAGTGGATGCTGGGCGATGCCGCCAAGGATATTCACATCGGCCGCCTGCTCACCATGAATGCGGCGTGGAAACTGGATCAGGGCGATTTTGCCCGGACCGATATTTCCATCGCCAAGATTCATGTGGCGGACGCCCTGCACAAGGCCGCAGATACCGCCATCCAGTTGCTGGGCGCGCGTGGCTATTCAAAGGATACGATTGTCGAATGGATCTACCGCTATGCCCGCCAGGCGCGTCTGGTGGATGGCGCCAGTGAAATCCACAAGATGGTGTTGTCGCGTGCCTATCTGGATGATGGTCAGGATTTTTTCCGCTGGGGCATCTGAGCAGGCCGTGAATCATGTGCAGACTGTCCTGGTGTTCGGGGCAGTCTCTACCGGAAGTGTGAATGGATAATCCTGATGCAGAGTGAACAACGGCAGGCGGTTGAAAAATTCCTGGCAGGGAAGACGGGCGCAGCATCGGCCTGTATTGATGAAGCTCGCCTGTTGTCAGGTGGCGCCATTCAGGAAAACTGGTTGTTGCGCGTAAGCCTGCAGGGCGGAGCACAGACCGGGGTACTGGAATGCGTGTTGCGCAGTGATGCGCCATCCGGTGTGGCGGTATCGCATTCGCGTGCCGAAGAGTTTGCCCTGCTGAAAGCGGCATTTGCTGCCGGCGTGACGGTGCCGGAGCCGCTATGGCTGGGCGACAGGTCGGTATTCGGTCGTGATTTTTTTGTCATGCGCAAGGCGGCAGGCACTGCAGCCGGTTTCCGTCTGGTCAAGGACTTGACGCTGGGCGGTGATCGCGAGCAGCTGGTGCAACGCATTGGCGCGGAAATGGCAAAGCTGCATGCCATTCGACCACCACGTGCCGATCTGGCGTTTCTGAAACTGCCGGAGCGTTCGCCAGCCCTGCAGGGTGTGCATGAGTTCAGGCTTTTTCTGGATGGCCACCACACGGCGTTTCCTGCGCTGGAATGGGGGATTCGCTGGCTGGAAAAAAATGCACCCGTCACGGAAAAACTGGTACTGGCACATCGTGACTGGCGTACCGGAAATTATATGGTTGATGAGCATGGCCTGACGGCAGTGCTTGACTGGGAGTTTGCGGCCTGGTCCGATCCGCTGGAGGACATTGGCTGGTTTTGCGCGCGCTGCTGGCGGTTTGGAAAGCTGGAAAACGAGGCAGGCGGTATCGGCTCGCGTGATGCCCTGTATCGGGGTTATGAAGCAGTCAGTGGCAAGCCGCTTGATCGTGCCGCCGTATTTTTCTGGGAGGTCTATGCGCATGTGCGCTGGGCCATTATTGCGCTGCAGCAGGGTGAGCGCCATGTCTCCGGTCAGGAGCCATCGCTGGAGCTGGCGCTGACGGCGCACATCGTGCCGGAACTTGAGCTGGAAATTCTCAACATGACGGGGTGCAAACATGCGTGAGCAACCGGATGG
>JBASJP010000153.1:0-5395 GCA_049655345.1 Moraxellaceae bacterium | reverse complement strand
ACGCTGGCCGGAACATCCCCGATCCAATCAATGCAATAGCCGCCCGGGCTGATGTTCACGATCTGGCAGTGATGGATATCGTAACGGTCTGGGCCTGTCTGGGCTTTTTCCTGGAAGGCAAGCTTGTACTCGTGCTGCGTGTTGCTTTCAACGTTGCCAAAGGCCATCGCCCAGACATCCTTGCCACTCCTGTCGTCCGGGCGGGCGCTGGAACTCCCAAGGGGCTTGGTTTTGAGGAAGGGGTTGTCCTCGTCGGCAATCATGAAGCGGTTCTGGATGCCCTGCATCATGGTGTCGAAGTCATGCTTGCCGGCCAGAAAGTAATGCGTGGCCGTGAGACCAAGTGAGATATCCAGCCTGCCATCGTGCATGACACGGGAAAAGCTGCGTTCGCTCAGTTCACTCCATGCCTGCACAAGGTGTTGCAGCAGTGCTGAGCTGAGGGCAGCTTCGCCACTGGCCTTCGGACTGCCTTGCTGTGCGAGCTTTAGCAACTCGGTCAGACGCTCCACGAGTGCGGTGGGAACAATGGCACGGACATGGTCAGCCGCTTCGGCCTCAGCCTGCGAGCGGTAAGTGGGCGGGGCATCTTTTGCCAGATCAAACACAAAAAGTTCGCCGGTGCCACTGAACTCGCGAAGCCTGACCAGCGGTGCCCATATCTGGCTCAACTGGCCAATCTGGGCGATTTCGCTCTGACGCAGCTTGTTGGGTTTGCAGGTGGCCAGCAGGAGGGCCTGGATATAGGCCTCTTCCAGGGTGGTTTTTTCGGCATGGGGATGGAGTGCGTCGCTGACAGGAACCAGCAGCAATTGCTGCTCGGCGCCCAGAAGATAAAGTGTGTGAAGCTCCAGCCAGAGATTGGGTGGTGTGCTCAGGTAAAGCTGTGTGGAGCGCAGCAGGTTGCCGGTCAGCTCCGAGATGGCTCGCTGGCTGGCGACAGAGGCAAGGCGGATGCTTTCGGGCTCGCGCTTGCGTGCCAGCTTGTCCAGTCCTGCCAGGGCGACAAGCTTGTAGCCGGTGGCAAGATGGCTTTGCATCGCCTGTGCCAGCGTGGCGACCTTGGTGGCCCGCTCCGGGAGCATGACGGACTGGTTGAGATAGTGTTTTGACAGTGAGTTGCAGAGGGCATGAACAGTCGGGCGAAGGATTTCCAGCAGATCCAGCCGCTCTGCGGCATCAATCTGCAGGCGAGTGAGTTCCTGCAATGTCTGGAAGACCTGACGCGAGGTTTCTCCGACATTCATCATGGGCAGAGCGTCAACCCACTCCTTGAGCTTTTTGGGCTGGTGGTTGACGAGGCTCAGCCGGCTCAGGTCCTGAGCCGGAAGACGTTGCCGCAGGGGTTCAGCGTTGCTGACCATGGACACGATCCCGTGTGTTGTTGTTATGCCCTCTGATGGGTATGGGCCTTGCCGGCCGCCCCCACAGAATTTATTCACTTATCAGGCATTCTTAACCACACCGACCTGCGGGGGCAACCTCAAAAACCTGAAACTGGTTGATTTTTGTCGTGAAAGGTCTTGTTTCCTGTAGAGAAAAGCAGATTGGGCCTGCTTGCCTTGGTAATGCCCTGTGCGAGCCATCGGGGCTGGGCTGACTGATGTAGCTGTTGCATTGGTGGTGAGCATAATACAGAATGACATGTCATTCAGTTTTGGTGATGCCATGTCCAGCCGTCCCAGTCGTGAAGAGCGTGCCGAACTCAAGCGCGAGCGCATCCTTGAGGAGGCGCTTACTGTCTTTTCTGAAAAGGGCTATCACGGCGCCAATATTGCGGATATCGCCAGGCGTCTCGAAATGGGGCATGGCACCTTTTACCGTTATTTCGAGAACAAGCACGATATCTTCATTGAGTTGATCAATCGCGTCCTGCAAAAACTCGCGGTGGTGATGACCGAACAGAATCCGCACGAGGCCAACAACCGTGAAGATTATCGTCGCCAGCTCGAAGGTATCGGGGAAACTTTCATGCGCCTGCACTGGGAAGACCCGCGCATCGGCCGCCTGGTGTTTTATGAGGCGATGGGCGCCGGGGCCGAAGTGCGACAGACGCTGGAGCGCATGAATGACCTTTCCGTGCTGGCCACCCAGGAGTATCTGCGTAACGGCATGGCCAAGGGGTATATGCGGGCAGATCTGGATGTGCCGGTGACGGCACGGGCACTCATGGCGATGGTGTTCGAGGGTTGTCGTCATGTCATGCGCGAACCTGATCAGAACCCGGAGCAGGCAAGCCGGCGCTGGATTGCCGCCGTCATGGCCATCATCCTGGATGGCATTACCCTCTGAACCCGGGCAGGTGCGCCCGATTTTTTGCATTAAAACGGAATGATGTGTCATTCATTTTTGCCGCTGTAGTGGCAGGAGTACCGTAGATGAAGCAGTCGGCAGCCAGGGCGGTATCGGTGCGTCAGCCTGAGCATGAAGTGGTGATTATTGGTACGGGTTTTGCGGGGATTGGCGCGGGTATCCGCTTGCGGCAGGCCGGGATTACCTCCTTTGTCATGCTGGAGAGTGCGGACGATCTGGGCGGGACCTGGCGCGACAATCATTACCCGGGCATTGCCGTGGACATTCCGTCGTCGACCTATTCGTTTTCCTTTGAGCAGAATCCGTCGTGGTCCCGTGTGTTTGCGCCGGGACGCGAGCTTTATGCCTATGCCAATCATTGTGTCGACAAGTACGGTTTGCGTCCGCATTTGCGCTTCAATACGCGGGTGGAAAAAACAGTGTTTGATGCGGACAGCCGTCTGTGGGAAATCCATGACCGGCAGGGCCGTGTCATGACTGCGCGCTTTGTGATTAGCGCCACGGGTTACCTTACGCAGCCAAAAAATCCGGATATTGCCGGGATTGACTCCTTCTCACGCCCCATCCTGCATACGGCACGCTGGGATCATTCGCTGTCGCTGGCCGGCAAGCGGGTGGCCGTGATTGGTACGGGGGCGACAGCCGTGCAACTGGTGCCGACGATTGCGCCCGATGTCAGGCAGCTGCATGTATTCCAGCGCACGCCGATATGGATTTTCCCCAAGCCGGATGCAGAGATTCCCTGGCTGCTTAAAAAGCTGTATGAGCGTCTGCCGTTCACGCAGGGCTCGGCTCGCATGGCCACCAATATCAGCACGGAGTTGATCATGGTGCTGGGCGTGGTCTATACGAAACAGATGAAGCCGCTGATCAGGACGGTAGAAGCAATCTGTCGGCAGCACTTGAAGAATCAGGTGAAGGATCCGGAGATGCGTCGCAAGCTGACGCCGGATTACGGTTTTGGTTGCAAGCGACCGAGTTTTTCCAGTGATTACCTGAAGACGTTCAATCGCAGCAATGTTGAACTGGTGACGGAGGGAATTGAGAAGATTACCCCGACCGGCATCGTCACAAAGGATGGGCAGGAGCGCGAGGTTGATGTGCTGGTGTGTGCGACCGGCTTCAAGGTGTTCGAGAATGGCAACACCCCGACCTACAAGGTGTATGGCGTGAACGGACTGGAGCTGGGGCAGTTCTGGGACGAGCAGCGGTATCAGGCCTATCAGGGCGCTTCGGTACCCGACTTTCCCAATTACTTTACGGTGATGGGGCCGTATGCCACGACCGGTGCCTCATGGTTTGCCATGATCGAGTCGCAGATGGCACACATCATGCGCTGCATCACAACCGCGCGTGAGCGCAAGGCGACCTGGGTCGAGATTCGTCGCGAGGTGCATGATGCCTATTTTGCCGAGATCAGGGAGCGACAGCTCAGTACGGTTTTCTACAATAATCATTGTGCAGGATCGAACAGCTATTACTTCGACCGGCACGGGGATGCGCCATTCCTGCGGCCATCTTCAGGGCTGGAGTTGTGGGTGCGCAGTCGCTATTTTCCCATCAGCAACTACCGCTTTGCATGAGTGGTTCAGTGCATGACTGATTGGCGGCAGTGATCCAGAAAAGCCTCGAGGCCCTGCGTCCGGTATTTCTGGCGATGGATCAGCATGTACAGTTCGCGCTCAAGATTGAGGAAGGGCGTGGACAGGACGACTACGCTGCCGGCGGCCAGTGCGTCTTCCAGTGTGCGCCGTGATGCGCAACCAATTCCGATGCCGGTCTCGACGGCGCGCTTGATGGCCTCGGTATGGCCGAACTCCATGAGCAGGTTAAGACGGCTGATGCGCCCGAGTATGGCGTTGTCGAATATTTCGCGGGTACCGGAGCCGGGCTCGCGCAGGATCCAGTCGGCGGCAGCCAGGTCCTTGGCGGTAATGGTGCGTGCGCTGGCCAGCGGGTGCGAGGGCGCGGCAAAAATCACGAGTTCATCGCGGCACCAGGGGATGACCTCGATGTCGGGTTGATGGCAAAAGCCCTCAATGAACCCGACATCAATCTGGAACTGCTCCAGTGCCTGGATGACATGGCGGGTATTGGCAACATCCAGCGTGACCTGGGCACCCGGGTGATGCTGCATGAAGCTGCCTATCATGCCGGGCAGCATATAGTTGCCGATGGTCAGGCTTGCACCAATGCGAAGCTGGCCGATCAGTGCGGCATCACTGGAGGCTATCGACTCGATTTCGCTGACGCGGGCAATCGCATCAAGTGCCTTGGGTAGCAACAGACGGCCTGAGTCATTCAGCTGCAGGCGCTTGCCGACACGGTCAAACAGCTTCCTGCCCAGTTGGCCCTCGAAGTCCGACAGTGACATGCTGGTCGCACTCTGGGTGATGTTCAGGCTTTCAGAGGCACGGGTAACGTTGCCGCTCTGGGCGACCGCGATGAAAACTTCCAGCTGTTTCAGGGTAATACGCATGGCTGATTCATCAGAAAAGCTGATAATGAATCAACCCTATCAGGTTTGGCGGGCTTTGAAATCCCTGTCCCGGTGATTCCTCCGGGTATTGCTGCAACTGCAGGAAGTTGTGTCTGGCAGACTTTTGCATTGACCTGGTCTGTCCGCTACATGCCGTAATGCGGTATGGTCGGTCGTGGTTTTCTTGCTGGAGCAGGCGTCTCCCTGCCTGCCAGCCTCTGTGTTTACGGGTCTTGCATAATGTCGTCTCTTCCGCCGTTGTCTTCCGCCATTCCGCCCTCTTCTTCTGCTCAGCGCAGTGTGCTGGTGATTGATGACTCGTCAGAAGACATGGCCTTGCTGACCGAATACCTGCGGCTGCCACAACCTGCGCCAGTGGCACGGTAACGGCAGCAGCGAATGGTGGTTCTGTTGCGCTGGCAGGGGGCACGATTCCGGCCAATGGAAGTTGTACGGTGACGGTAAATGTTACTGCCACGGCAACCCTCACCAATACCGTGCCAGCAGGTGGCTTGACGGTAGATGGTGGTGCCACGAACGGTACCGATGCATCGGCCCAGTTGGTGGTTTATACCCGCCCGTCCGTGCTGAAGACGTTTACAC
>JBASJP010000152.1:0-4238 GCA_049655345.1 Moraxellaceae bacterium | reverse complement strand
GTGCCGCATTCACCGCCCTGGCAATGGTGTCACCCCAGAAGGCATAAAGCGTGTTGCCCTTCGGGTTCTTCAGCGAGGTTCCCATTTCCAGGCGATAGGGCTGCAGGCGATCAAGCGGACGCAGCAGACCATACAAGCCGGAAAGAATGCGCAGATGCTGCTGGGCAAAGTCGTGATCAGCCTCATCAAACGTCCATGCCTCCATGCCCTCGTACACATCCCCCTTGAAGGCCAGCACGGCCGCACGGGAATTGGCCTCGGTAAACCGGGGGCTCCAGTCGGCATAGCGGGCCACGTTCAGCGCCGCCAGCTTGTCGCTCAGGTGCATGAGTGCCGCCACGTCCTGCACGGAAAGCTCGCGCAGGATGGCAATCAGCGCCTTGGCTTCTTTCACGAAATCCGGGGTGGTCAGCGTCAAGGATGGCACCGGACGTTCATAATCCAGGGTCTTGGCGGGGGACAGCAGCATCAGCATGGATGGACCTTGCAGCGGAAGAGCATGGGAGAGGCACGGGATTGTAGCCGCGCCCCTCGTCATGCCATAGACTTGCGGGTCTTTATTGGAGGCCTCTTATGACGTTCATGCAACTCGACAAGAAGGGTGCAGTGTTTGTGCTGACCCTGACCAACGGCGACAAGGACAATACCTTCAACCCGGACGTGCTGGCCGAATACCACGCCTGCCTGGACCAGATCGAGGCAGACCGCAGCAATGCTTCCCTGCTGATCGTCAGCAGCCATCCCAAGACCTTCTGCAACGGGATCGACCTGCCCTGGCTGATGGCGCAGGACGGTGAAGGCTTCAAGGATTTCGTGCAGAAGCTGGAACACATGCTGCTGCGCATTGCCGTACTGGACCTGCCCGTCATCATGGCCATCAACGGCAACTGCTATGCCGGTGGCGCCATCATGGCGTCGGGCGCCGACTTCCGTCTGATGCGCGCTGATCGCGGCCGTTTCTGCTACTCGGAAGTGAACATCAAGATCCCGTTCACGCCGGTCATGACCGAAATCATTCGTGAACTGCCGGACCAGCAGGCACTCAAGGTGCTGGCACTGACCGGCAAGGCTGTGGGTGGACAGGAAGCGCTCCAGATGAAAGTCGCCGACAGCATTCACACGGAAGAAGAGCTGCTGCCCGCCGCCATGGCCCTGGCTGAAATGATGGCCGAGAAGGATCGTGGCACCTACGGCGCCATCAAGCGCGGCCTGCGCAAGACCCTGACCGCCATGGCGAAGGAACAGGGCCTGATCCGTGGCTGAGCTGATTGCCGGGAAGCCGGTGGCACTGAGTGCGCGGGTTACCCGCGTGCTTGCCCCTAATCCCGGCTTCATGACCGGCCCGGGCACCAACAGTTACCTGATCGGCACGCAGGACATTGCGGTGCTGGACCCGGGCCCGGCCATCGACGCGCATGTGGATGCACTGCTGGCTGCCGCCAATGATCTGGGTGGCCGCATCCGCTGGATTGTGCTGACGCACACGCATCAGGACCATGCGCCTGCAGCATTGCTGCTGCGCGAAAAAACCGGTGCAGAAATTCTCGGCCAGTCCCCGCTGGACGGTGATCCTGCGCAAGCCACGCTGATGGTGGACAAGGAACTGGTGGATGGCGATGAACTGGCCACGCCGGAATTCACCCTGCAGGCCCTCCACACCCCCGGCCATGTCGGTAATCACCTTTGCTACCGGCTTGAAGAGGAAGACCTGCTGTTCAGCGGTGACCACCTCATCAATGGTTCGACCGTGGTTATCGTGCCGCCCTCGGGCAACATGACCGACTACCTGAACTCGCTGGAAAAACTGTCGCATCAGCCCATCGCACAGATTGCACCGGGCCATGGTGATGTCATCGACAATGCCCAGGCACTCATCCAGTACACCATTCACCATCGTCTGGCACGTGAGGCAAAGGTGTTGTCGAAGATGTCTCCTGCCCCCCTGTCGATCGATCATCTGGTGCCGCTGGTATACGACGACGTGAACCCTGCCTTGCACCCGGTAGCGCGCTACTCGCTGCTGGCGCACCTGATCAGGCTGCGTGATGCCGGACGTGTGCTGGAAAGCGATACCGGCTGGCAGCTGACCGAATAGATTCACGCCTGCATGACGCCGGAGAAGGTTTGACATCCATCGAACAGTTCGATTATTGTCAAACTATCAAATGATCCGGAAGCGCCTGTCATGAGCACCACTGCCACGAAAAAATCCCCCGACACCATTCTGGTTGGCGGCAAGCAGCGTTACTACGAGCCTGCCCCGCAGGGCATTGATCTGGAGTCGTTCCGTAAGGTGGTCACCAGCCGGCGCTCGGTACGCAAGTTCACCGCTACGCCCGTTCCGCGCGCCGTCGTGGACGACTGTCTGGACATGGCCATGCTGGCGCCCTGCTCCTCCGGCCTGCAACCCTGGGAATTTTATGTGGTGCGCTCGGCCGGCAAGAAAGCCGCGCTGGTCAAGGCCTGCATGAGCCAGTCTGCGGCAAAAACCGCGTCAGAACTGATTGTGTGTGTGGCCCGTACCGACCGCGTTGACGAATTCTCGCGCCAGATGCTGCGCGAATGGCCAATGCCCGATGTGCCGCCGCTGGTGAAGCGCTACTACCAGCTCATTCCCTACCATTACACACCCGGCCCGCTCGACAGTATTGCCATGATCAAGAAGGCGGCGTTTTCCGTTGGCGGCCTGTTCACACCGATCCCGCGCGGCCCTCATACCCACGCCGAAATCCGGTTATGGGCCGCCAAGAGCGCGGCACTGGCGTGCGAGAACCTGGTGCTAGCCTTCCGCGCACACGGCTTTGATACCTGCATGATGGAAGGCTTTGACGACCTGCGTGTACGCAAGCTGCTGAAGCTTGCCGATGGTGCGTTCCCCATCATGGTGGTTGCCGCCGGCGAACGCGCCGATGACGGCGTGTTCTGGCCGCAAGTGCGCTTTGACAGGAAGCTGTTTGTACACGAGGTCTGAGACTGGACTTGCCAGTTTGGCCATACCGGTATCGGTGATCAGCTGATCACTCTGCCCCGTATCAGACGGCACTCTGCGGCAGCGTAATCTCGATACCGGCTTCGCGATACAACGCCTGTATCTTGCGCAAGTCTTCCGGCAGGTTATCGGGATGAATGCGTCCCAGAAAGCGCCCCTGACGCGATGCATTATCGGCGAGCATCAACACAATCGGCACATTTGCCGCTTTGGCGATGTGCCAGAAACCGGTCCGGATGGCGGGCTTCTGGCCATCCTTTCCGCGCGTACCTTCCGGTGCCACCACCAGCGTGAAGCGTTCGTGCTGCTCAAACTCGGCAGCCATTCTGGTCACAACCTGCCCGCTGCTGGCGCGGTCAACCGGCAACCCTCCCACCAGCCGCAACACCAGTGACAAGGGCCAGAAAAAAAGCTCGCGCTTGATCATGGTGTAGGTTTTCAGGCCCAGCGCCATGAACAGGGCAAAGGCACGCACGGCATCCATGTTGCTGGTATGCGGAAAACCGATCACTACCTGCTTGTCCGACCACAGCTCCGGACGACGATCATAGGTCCAGCCGGTGCACTTGAAGAAGGCCTGGCCAATAAACCGGGTCATCACGTTAGGCAATTTTCAACTCTCCATCCTGCAGGACCACCACACTGAATATCCGGTTCAGGTCATGGTGGTGGTCACGAAATCTTATTCAGACAATGAATTCAGGGCGCACCGGTTACTGACCCGGACGGGCAATCAGTTTCTTGCGCCACCACGACCAGTCCGTGTCTTTTGCACGGATGCCCCGCAAGCTATCCAGCTGGTTGTAGATAGCCATTTCCACCTGTTTGCGCACCTGCCACTGGGCAGCCTTGTTCTGGTAGTCATCCTGCAGTGCGGCGGTGGAAATACGCTCGCCAAACATGAAATACATTTTTTCAGGACGTGGAAGAGTGGTTCCGGCAACGCCCGTCACCAGGGGCCCCAGCGTGTCGCCACCGCGAAACAGCGAATCCATCAGGCCGGTCTTCTTGACCACCTTGCCCAGCAGGCTCTGCCGGAACCGCTGGCTGTCATAACGGATGCTGTAGGCATCATCCGCACCCAGGGCCGCAAACGGGATGATGTCGTAGCCATGCTGCATGGCCATGCGGGCAAAACCGGTACGGTTCTTCCACACCAGCCGGTATTCCTCGCCACGGTTCTTCATCACCTCGCGCGCGCCGCCGGGAAACACAATGATGTGCTCACCGGCATTCATCAGTGCGGAGC
>JBASJP010000151.1:0-63668 GCA_049655345.1 Moraxellaceae bacterium | reverse complement strand
GGTACCTTTGTGGTGTCCCAGGGGTTTTTTACCGGACCATAAAAGCTGGTTTCGTTGGACGAGCCCATGGCGAACTCGTCCATGTTGGTCTTGCCCAGCATCACCAGTCCGGCGCTCAGGCTGCGTTCGATGACGGCCGCGTTATAGGGCGAGATGAAGCTGTCGAGCATCTTCGAGGCACAGGTGGTTTTGACGCCCTCGGTGCAAAAGATGTCCTTTTGCGCCATCGGCACCCCGGTCAGCAGGCCGGCCTTGCCGGCGGCACGGGTGGCATCCGCCGCAGCGGCCTGGGCCAGTGCCTGCTCGTCACACACGGTGATGAAGCTGTTCAGCAGGCCATCATGCTGGCGGATACGGTTCAGGAAGTGCCGGGTCAGCTCGACGCTGGAGAATTCCTTGGCGGCGAGGCCGGTGGCCAGTTCGGCCAGGGTCTTGTGATGCATGACGGTTACTCGATGAGTGTTCTCTGCAATAAATACACTGGGCAATGAGTGGCTTACTCAATGACTTTGGGCACCAGATAGCAGCCCGCCTCGGTGGCAGGTGCAATGGCCTGGTACTGCTCGCGATGGTCGGTTTCGGTCACCGTGTCCTCGCGCAGCGGCTGGGTGGCATCCAGCGGATGGGCCATGGGTTCGATCCCGGCGGTGTCGGCGGCTTGCAGGTGGTCGACAAGTCCAAGGATGTCATTGAGACGGGCAGTGACCTGGCCTTCTTCTTCGGTGGTCAATGCCAGGCGGGCGAGGTGGGCGATCTTCGCGACCTCGGTGGCGGTCAGGGCCATGGGAAAACTCGTGGAAATTTGTTGAAAACGCGTAAGAGGGCGCAACTTAGCACAGTTCTCGTCTTGTCCAAAGAACCTCCTTTGTTTAGAGTTAGCGCCATTTTCCGGGACTTGTGTCCATCGCCCAACGCCAGGCCCAACGCCAGCGTGCGGACAGGGTGTGATGCAGGCTTCCCAAGGACATCCGGGTCGTCCCGAATGACGGGTCCGGTTCTCGCACGCAAGCGACTCAATATCAGGTTCCCAGCTCCATGCTACCTATTCTCAAAAGCTTCCTCGGTCTGTTCTCCTCTGATCTTTCCATTGATCTGGGGACCGCCAATACACTGATTTATGCCCCCGAGCGCGGCATTGTGCTGAACGAGCCATCGGTAGTGGCCATTCGCCAGAGCGGTGCCACCAAGACCGTGGCGGCCGTTGGTGTGGATGCCAAGCGCATGCTGGGCCGTACGCCGGGCAACATTTCTGCCATTCGTCCACTCAAGGACGGCGTGATTGCCGATTTTGAAGTGACCGAGAAAATGCTGCAGTTCTTCATCAAGAAGGTGCATGAGAAGGGCTCCGGCAGCCTGTTCCCGCCACGTCCGCGCGTGCTGGTCTGTGTGCCCTGCAAGTCCACGCTGGTTGAGCGTCGTGCCATCAAGGAATCCGTGCTCGGTGCCGGTGCCCGCGAAGTGCGCCTGATCGAGGAGCCCATGGCGGCTGCCATCGGCGCCGGGCTGCCGGTCGAACAGGCCTGTGGCTCCATGGTGGTGGACATCGGCGGTGGTACGACCGAGATCGCCGTTATTTCCCTGTCCGGCTGCGTGTACTCCGATTCGGTCCGCATCGGCGGCGACCTGTTCGACGACTGCATCGTGTCCTATGTGCGTCGCCAGCATGGCTGCCTGATCGGTGAATCCACTGCCGAACGTATCAAGCAGGAAATCGGTACGGCCTTCCCGGGTGGCGAGCTGCGCGAGATTGAAGTGCGTGGTCGTAACCTTGCCGAAGGGGTGCCGCGTTCCTTCACCCTGAATTCTGATGAAATCCTCGGCGCCCTCGAAGACCCGCTGACCGGTATCGTCACCGCAGTGAAGAGCGCGCTGGAGCAGACCCCGGCCGAACTCTCAGCCGACATCGCCGAGCGTGGCATGGTGCTCACCGGTGGTGGTGCCCTGCTGCGTGATCTCGACAAGCTGCTCAGCAAGGAAACCGGCCTGCCGGTGATCGTCGCCGAAGATCCGCTGACCTGCGTGGCGCGTGGTGGTGGTCGTGCACTGGAGTTCATGGATAACCCCGCCTACGACATGCTGTTTGTGGATTAACCGGACTCGCTGAACGGGTGATCCGGGGTGGTGATTTCCCCACTCCGCTGTTGCGCCCGGTTTTGCCTTGCATCTCCTGCCCGCATCAATACGGTTGGCCAGGGATGGTGGCAAAGAAATGAATGAGCCGGCTGTGCCGGCTTTTTTGTTAGCACTGTTTCAGTATCTGCACTGTTGCACTAAACGGACTCAAGGAGAGCCATCATCGAAACCACGCTTTTCAGCAAAACCTCTAACGGCGGCTACAGTCTGCTGTTTGCGGCCTTGTTGGCAGCGGGCCTGATGTTTGTTGATGTGCGCTTTCATTTTGTCACCGAGCCGGTGCGCTTCCAGATCAACGGGCTGCTCTCACCGGTTTACAGCATGATGAGCTGGCCGGGACGCTTGTCCAATGTGACGACCGAGGTCGCGCTGGATGAAACCGAACTGCGTGCGGAAAACTCCTACCTGAAAAGCCAGTTGCTGGTGTTGTCTGGACGCCTGCAGAAGTTCTCCGAACTGGCAGCGGAAAATGCACGCCTGCGCGGCCTGATCGACTCCACGCTGGTGGTGGATGGTCGTGTCCTGATTGCAGAGATTATCGGTGTGGATGCCGATCCGTTCCGGCACATCATTCTGGTCAACAAGGGGCTGGATGCCGGCGCTTATGTAGGGCAGCCCATTCTGGATGCCCGCGGCCTGATGGGGCAGATTATCGAGGTGGGACCAACCACGTCACGTGCGATGCTGATTGCTGATCGTGAACATGCGGTTCCGGTGCGTATTGCGCGTAACGGTGTTCGTGCGATTGTGGCTGGCACTGGCGAGATAGATCAGTTGCGTCTGCAGTATGTGCCCGAGTCGGCTGATGTGAAGGTGGGTGACCAGTTGCTGAGCTCCGGGCTGGGCATGCGTTATCCGGCCGGTTATCCGGTGGGTGTGGTTACCCGGGTAGGCAAGAGCGGTACCGGTGAGTTCGCTGAAATTGATGCAAAGCCGTCAGCGGAGCTTGATCGCAGTCGTCATGTGCTGTTGCTCTTCAATCGTCCGCTGCGCGCAGAGAATGCCGCTGCTGACGCAACGGGAGCGCAATAGTCATGTCACGTCGTCCCAGTACACTGGTGGCGCTGCCACTGAGTTTTTTCATTGCCTTCCTGCTGGTGGCGCTGCCCTTGCCGCAGGCCATCAGCTACTGGCGGCCCGAACTGGTCATGATGGTGCTGGTGTTCTGGGTGCTTAATGAACCGGGCAAGGTCGGCGTCTGGGCTGCGTTCACCCTGGGGCTGTTGCTGGATGTGCTGATGGCGACTACCTTTGGCGTATATCCATTGGTGTTGGCCGTGATTGCTTATCTCACCCGACTTTCGTATCGCTGGGTAACGGTTTTCTCGCTCTGGCAAACAGGCGGGCTGGTGTTTGCGCTGGTGCTGGCGGGTTTGATCGTCAAGCGCATTTTGCTGGGTATTCTGGGGCAAGGCACAGACTCTCTTCTGTATTGGGCTCCTGCACTGACCAGTGCGCTGGTGTGGCCCACTGTCATGTTTACCCTTCGTCGTTTCACTCGTTGATCGTCCGGATTATCATCCGGGTTGTGCGGCAGGATATTTTGCAGCAGGCCAGATGACCGTGCCGGTTTTGATGGCCTGTCCCAATCCCTTCCTTTGATCCGGTTGTTCTTCTCCGCGCGTTTTTCCCGGTGTCCGGTTATATTGGGGACTTGTCCTGTCCTGTGAACCTCGCCATGTATCCGCTCCCCCTGTTTCTGGCTTCCACATCTCCTCGTCGCCGTGAGTTGCTGGAGCAGGTCGGCCTGCAGTTTTCAGTGCTGAAGGTGGATGTTGACGAGTCGGTGCGCGAGGGCGAGCGTCCGTCGGATTACGTGCTGCGGCTGGCACACGAGAAGGCACAGGCCGGGTTGGCGCAGGTGACCGCTGGTGTCGTGATTGCGGCAGATACGACGGTGGTAGCGGATGATGTCGTGCTGGGCAAGCCTGCATCAGAGGCAGAAGCTGTCGAGATGTGGTTGCGGCTCTCGGGGCGTACCCATCAGGTATTGACGGGTGTAGCTGTCGGTGATGGTCGCCATGTCGATACAGTAATGGTGTCCACGCGCGTACATTTCCGGCCGATCAGCCGGGAGGAAATGCATGCCTACTGGCTGACGGGTGAGCCGCATGACAAGGCCGGCGGCTATGCCATTCAGGGGCGTGGTGCGGTTTTTGTGGATGCAATCGAAGGCAGCTACAGTAATGTTGTCGGCTTGCCGCTGACAGAGACAGTATCGTTACTGGCGCGCTTCGGCATACGGGTTCTGGGGTAATCAAGCACATGTCTGAAGAAATCCTGATTAACGTGACGCCGATGGAGTGCCGCGTGGCACTGGTCGAGAACGGCATTGTGCAGGAACTGTTTGTCGAGCGTACGGCGCGACGCGGGCTGGTCGGCAATATCTACAAGGGTCGGGTGGTTCGTGTGTTACCCGGCATGCAGGCGGCATTTGTAGAGCTAGGTTTGTCACGGACAGCTTTTATTCATGCCAACGACATTGTCTGGCCAAAGGCCGATGGCGAGCGCACGCCAGTAATTTCCGAGATGCTGCATGAGGGACAGAATGTCATCGTGCAGGTCATGAAAGACATGATGGGCAGCAAGGGTGCACGGCTGACCACAGACCTGTCGATTCCGTCCCGCTATCTGGTCTACATGCCAAAAGGCGAGCATGTGGGGGTGTCACAGCGCATTGAAGACGAGGCCGAGCGTGATCGTCTGAAAAACCTCATCCGTCAGCTCAAGGCCGAAAGCCCTGACACGGAGAGTGGCGGGTTCATTGTGCGTACCGTTGCAGAAGGTGTGAGCGAGCATGAACTGCGCCGTGACATGCAGTTTCTCGTCAAGCTCTGGCGCTGGATACAGGAGCGTTGTGCAAGCGCAGGATCGGCATCACTGATCTATGAAGAGTTACCGCTTTTCCTGCGGACTTTACGTGATCTGGTAAATGCCGATGTTGAAAAAATACTGATCGATTCGCGCGAAACCCATGCCAAGGTCAACGAATTTGTACATGAGTTCATGCCACAGATGCATGAGCGTCTTGAGCATTATCCGGGCGAGCGTCCCCTGTTCGACCTTTACAATATCGAGGATGACCTGCAGAAAGCGTTGCAGCGCAAGGTCATGCTGAAGTCGGGTGGTTATCTGATCATCGACCAGACCGAGGCGATGACAACTGTGGACGTGAATACCGGTTCATTCGTCGGTACACGCAATCTGGAAGATACGGTTTTCAAGACAAATCTTGAGGCAACGCATGTCATTGCCAGGCAGCTCAGGCTACGCAATCTTGGTGGCATCATCATCATCGACTTCATCGACATGGAGGAGCTTGAGCACCGGCAGCAGGTGTTGCGCAGCTTTGAACGGATGTTGGTGCGTGATCATGCCAAGACCAAGATTACCCAGGTGTCGGAGCTTGGTCTGGTAGAAATGACCCGCAAGCGCACGCGCGAGTCACTCGAACATCTCCTGTGTGAAACCTGTCCGGCATGTCAGGGCCGGGGCACGGTGAAGACGGCGGAAACCGTTTGCTACGAGATTTTTCGTGAAATCCTGCGTGAGGCACGCGCGTATGATGCTGCGCATGGTTACCGGGTGGTGGCCAACCAGAAGGTGATTGATCGCTTGCTGGGTGAGGAGTCTGCGGCGGTGGCGGATCTGGAGTTGTTTATCGGCAAGCCGATCCGCTTCTCGGTAGAAGCACTTTATACCCAGGAGCAGTTTGATATCGTGCTGCTCTGACTGGTGTCCGGAGTGGGCATGCGTTGCAACAATCATGCGACAGGCTTTTTCCGGGGTGGCGCTATCATTCCTCACTGTCCCGACTCTTGATGGAATTTCCCTGTGGCCCTGAACTGGCACACCATGCGTCATGCTGCCCTGTGGGGCTGGCACCAGCTGCTTACCTTGGCGCTGGTTCTGCTGGTGCTGGTGGCCATCGTGGTGGGGCTTGGTCGTCAGTTTGCCCCAGCGACCAGCCGCTATCATGCAGAAATCGAGGCAAAACTGACGCAGGTGATCGGCCTTCCGGTTCGTATCGAACGGGTGACAGGCAGCTGGCAGGGAGTGACGCCCTTTTTTCTGGTGGAGGGGTTGCGTCTGCAGAATCCGGCTGTGCCGGCATCAACGTTACTGCTGATTCCCCGTCTGGAGTTGCGACCCTCGCTCTGGCAAAGCCTGATTTCGTTTGAACCCCGTGTTGATGTGCGTGTCCGTGGCCTTGATCTCCACTTTGACCAGCTGCCTGACGGGCAGTTACGGTTGCGGGAGATGGCATCGCTGGCACAGACGGATCCTGCGGCCGCCAAACGTGCGATACAGGCGGCCCTGAGACAGCCCTTGCTGGCGATCGAGGACAGCCGGCTTGAGCTTGCCCTGCAGGGATATCCCGTTCTTCATTTCAATCGCATCAATCTGGTTAATCGCAATGATGGCCGGAGCCATCGCCTGGCGGGTGATGTGCGGCTGGAGGGCATGATGCATCCGGCGGCCATCAACATGAGTCTGCAGGGGGAGCCGACCGAGTGGCACAAGGGGGTGCTGGTGGCCTGGCTAAGCCTGCCGTCCATGCGGCTGGATGCATGGCTGCCACGCACGGATGTGGCTGGCATAGGTCTTCAGCAGGTAACCGGTGGCGGCGAGTTCTGGCTGCACTTTACCCGTGGGCAGCTGATGGCGCTGCAGGCGCGACCCCGGTTGAGTCAGGCCGTATTCCGCAGCCGTCATGGCAATCATGTCCTGAACTCCGTGCGTGGCGAGCTTGCCTGGGCACGTACGGACAAGGGGTGGACGCTGTCGGCACAGCATCTGGCGGCTCAGGTGGACAACATTGCCTGGCCGGCCTCTGCCGTGGCTATCGCGGGCAAGCCCGGCGAGCTGACGGTGGCCGTGGCGGGTCTGGAGGTGGCTCCGGCAGCCGTGCTGCTCAATCGCCTGACCTTGCCTGTAAGCCTTGCCGACTGGATGCGTGAAGCGACACCGGTGGGCCGGATTCCTGCATTGAGGGTGTCGTTGTCCTCAGATGCGGAGGGACACTGGTCGCCGCGTCTTGTTAGTACCCGTTTTGAGCGCATTGGCCTTCATGCTACCACCCGCTTTCCCGGTGGAAACAACCTGACCGGCTGGGCTCGCTGGACGCCGGAGCAGACACTGCTGGCACTGGATACAAAAGCCGGTGGGCTGGATCTTAGGCAGGTTTTCCGTGAGCCGGTCGCGCTGGACTATCTGCGAGGGGTTGTCCGTATGCAGGTCAGTCCGGAGCGCTGGCATCTGGAAAGTGATCGACTGCTGGTGAAAAACCCCGATGCGGCAGGCCAGGCAGTTTTGCGCGTGGACATACCCCGTGCCGACCCTCATGCCGCCGAGCTGTCCCTGATGGCCAGGCTGACCAATGCCCGTGTGGCCAGCTCCTGGCGTTACGTGCCTTGGCCACCTGCGGGTGACAAGGCAATTGACTGGTTGCGCCGGTCGCTGGTGGCGGGCACGGTGACGCGTGGAGACTTCCTGTTCGACGGGCCGGTATCGCACAGGGACGGGCAGCCTCCGATGCGCCAGCTGATGCGTTTCGAGGTGAATGGGACCACGCTGGATTACCTGCCGGGATGGCCTGCGCTGCAAAATCTCGATGGGGTGGTGACCATTGACGGACGGGGCCTGAACGTCGAGGGGCGGCAGGCCAGGCTGCTTGATGCAACCGTGGCCCATACGCTGCGGGCGGATATTCCGGACCTGCGGCATCCCCGGCTTGCGGTGAGCGGCGAGTTCCGGTCCTACGGGCCGGATCTTGTCCGGTTGTTCCGGGAGAGTCCGTTGCGTGAGCACACAGGGTCACTTTCGGAGGCGTTGCAGGTCAAAGGGGTTCTGAACGGACAACTGGCGCTTGAAATTCCTCTGGCCGCGCAGACGCAAACGGCGGACGTCAGTGTAAAAGCCGTGCTGGACGAGAACCAGCTGCTCCTGCCCGGACAGTCCTTGCTGGTAGATGGCTTGCGGGGCGAGGTGCGCTATACCACTAAAGCCGGGCTGACAGCAGATGCCCTCAGCGGGCGCATGCTGGGCGCCCCGGTTATGGCAAGAATCGGCAGCACCGTCCGCAAGGGCGTGCTGCAGCAGGTGCAGGTGGATGTCGACGGGCGCGTCGGCGTGACCGCCCTGCAGGGGTGGCTGGGTGGCCCGCTGTGGCAGGCGCTCAGTGGTGAAGCACCCTATCAGGCGCGTATCAGGATTCCTGCTGACAATCAGCCCGCACAGTTGCAGGTGACCTCTTCGCTTGCGGGCATGAGCATTCTTTTGCCTGCGCCGCTGGGCAAGGGAGTGACACCGCTGCCCTTCCGCCTCCAGTCCTCGCTGGGTGGCGTGGAACAGATGGCGCGACTGCAACTGGGGCGCCGGTTGAGTGGGGGGCTCGTCTGGCGTGATGGCGTTTTCAATGCGGCCCTGCTCAGGCTCGACAGCAACGATGTTGGCTGGCCATCCGCTCCCGGCATCGAGATTGAGGGCAGGGTGCCCAGACTGTCCCTGACGGACTGGCAGCCATGGCTGGATCGCCTGCAGAAAAGCACGTCAAGGACTGTGTCCAGCGCCAGGTTGCCCGGCCTGACACGGCTTGAGATTGAGGCGCGCGAGATGGAGGCCAATGGCTGGCGTCTTGGCAACGCACGGCTGTCCGTGAAAAGGGAAGCTACCGCCTGGCGCGTCGGGCTGACCAATGAGGATCTGGCCGGCACACTGCTGTGGCCGGATGCGGAAGGCAAGGAATGCGAACTGGCGATCACGCGGTTGCACTGGCCCTTGCCTGGCATGCCGGACACAGTCGCAGCAGTTTCCGGCAATGCAGCGTTGCCTTCCACCAGGCCGGTCAGTGTGAGCGTCGAAGGACTGCGCATGCGCCAGTATCCTGGGTTTGGTCAGATGTCCGGAGCGGTCCGGCTGTCGCCCAGCCCTTATGGTGTGCGCATGGATGAATTGAAGCTCAGGACCGCAGTTGCGGCTTTTGATGGTCGCCTCGACTGGCAATGGCGCGGTGGGGACAGCACACGCTTGCGCGGGGTGGCGACAAGTCAGGATGTTGCCGGCTTGCTCAAGGCCTTGCGCTTTGCTCCCACGCTGGACAGTCCGAAGGCGTGGGCAGAGGTGGATCTGTCATGGCCTTCTTCGCCGCAGTCAATTGCCCTGAAGGGGCTGGATGGCACGCTGGCGATGCGTATTGAAAACGGACGCCTGCTCAACGTGAATGCGGCCACCAGTGCCAGTCGTGTCTTCGGGCTTGTGGATATTGAAAACATTCGGCGCCGCCTCCGGGGCGATTTCTCTGATGTGCTACTCAAGGGGCTTTCCTTTGATGCGGTCACGCTGAATGGCAACCTGCAGTCGGGGCAAATGCCGCGTGCCGTGTTTGATCTCAAGGGGCCGTCACTTTCTGCGCATGGCGAGGGACAGCTGGATCTGGCCGGACAAAAAATGGATCAGCTGTTTACGGTGAATGTGCCGGTATCCAGTGCCGTACCGCTGGCCGCCGTGGTGGTGGCAGGGCCACTTGTCGGAGGCGCGGTTGCGGCAGCCGAAATGGCCCTGAAGCGGCAGATCAAGAAAGCCACTGTCATGCATTATCGTATTTCGGGAGACTGGAGTAGCCCGCTGGTGGAAAAGGTGGGTGCGAAATCCCGTCCTGCGATTCCTCCACAGGCATCAGGAGTGCAGCCGTGAGTCATGTCCTGATTGCAGCCATACAGCTCTGTTCGGGGCCTGGGCTGGCGGCCAATCTTGATGCCGCTGAGCAGCAGTTGCGGAAGGCTGCCGCTGCCGGTGCGCGTCTGGCAGTACTGCCGGAGAATTTTGCCGTGTTTGATGCGGCGCAGTATCGCGAGGTTGCCCGGCAACTTCCCTCGATACTGACGTGGCTTGCCGCCCTCGCACGGGAGCTGGACCTGTGGATTGTGGCGGGCACCCTGCCGGCAGCCAGTCGTCCGGATGGCGCGCTGGTGCCTGACGGACGGGTCAGGACTGCCTGTCACGTCATCAGCGCCACCGGCGAATGTGTGGCACGTTACGACAAGATTCACCTTTTTGATGTGGATGTGCCGGATTCACAGGGAGCCTACCGGGAGTCGGCAACCTTCGAGCCTGGTGATGAGGTGGTGTGTGTGGAGACACCCTTCGGCTGCATAGGGCTCACGATTTGCTATGACCTGCGCTTTCCCGAGCTGTTCCGTGCACTGGTGGGCATGGGGGCAGGGCTGGTCACCGTCCCGGCCGCGTTTACCGCTGTCACGGGGGAGGCGCACTGGCAGGTGCTGTTGCGGGCCCGTGCCATCGAGAACCAGGTCATGGTGGTTGGTGCCGGGCAGGGCGGCCGGCATAACCCGTCGCGCCAGACGTGGGGGCATACGCAGATCATTGATGCCTGGGGGCGGGTGCTGGCGGAGCAGGTGACCGATGGAGCGGGTTTTGTACTGGCCCGTTGGGACCGCGACGAACAGGTCAGCCTGCAAAACCGCATGCCTGTACGAAAGCATCGACTAATTCGCTGACAACCGGGCCGCTTTCAGCTAAATAGGACAGTGACAGGAACAAGACGCCGCTTCAGGCCGGTCCTGCTGTCTCCCGAGGAAGTCCCATGAGCGATCGTATGTCGGACCATCTGAGTCTGATTCCCATCTTTTCCGGTCTGAATGCCCAGGAGCTGCAGACCATTGAGAAGTACATGTTCTTCAACAAGATCGAGCCCGGCGAGTTCGTCTTCAAGGAGGGCGAGAAGGGCGACTATGTCTGCTTTGTTGCCTCGGGTGCGCTCGACGTCATCAAGTTCAACCAGAATGCCCAGCCGGTTGTCATCACCACGCTGGCCAAGGGGGGCTCCATTGGCGAGATGGCGCTGATTGACAAGCTGACCCGCTCTGCCAGCATCCGCGCCTGCACCTCGTCCAGTCTGATCGTTCTCACGCGCAAGGGCTTCGAGATGATCCTCAAGCTGCATCCGGAAATCGGCATCAAGATCCTCAAGGGCGTTGCCTCCCTGCTCTCGATCAATTTGCGCAAGACTTCCGACAAGCTGGCCGAGTTCATGCCACCGCTGACATGAGTCGGCAGGGTGTCTGGCATCATTGGCAGGCAGCAGCAAACGACTCACAAGAACAACAAAAACAATGAAAAAACTTCCTCGCGACACAGACAACGACTATACCCGCGACATGGCGGCCGCACGTCGCGCTGTGGTTTCCGATGAAACCGGTGCGGCCCTTGCCCATACCGGCAGCTTTTCATTTGATCCTGCCGTATTGCCGGGAAATATCGAGTCTTTTGCTGGCGTTGCCCAGATCCCCATGGGTTTTGCCGGCCCGCTACTCGTTAATGGCGAGCACGCGGCAGGCGAGTTTTATGTGCCGATGGCGACAACCGAAGGCACCCTCCTGGCCAGTTACAACCGTGGCATGCGACTCACGCGCGAAGCAGGTGGCGTCATTGCCACCGTGATTGACGACAGCATGCAGCGCGCGCCGGTGTTTGTTTTTGAGAATGCCCGCCATGCACGTGACTTTGGTGTCTGGGTGGATGCAAACCTGCCGGCCATTCGTGCGGCAGCAGAATCCACTACGCGCTCGGGAAAGCTGCGGCATATCGAACAATACAGCATGGGAAAGATGCGCTGGCTGCGTTTCTGTTACACCACGGGCGATGCCGCCGGCCAGAACATGGTGTCCAAGGCAACGCGCGAAGCCTGCATGTGGATTCTGGCGCAGAAACCGGCCGGGCTTGAGCACTTCTCGCTGGCCGCCAACTTTGATACCGACAAGAAACACTCGCACGTGAACGCCCTGCATACGCGCGGCAAGCGTGTGGTGGCCGAAATCACCCTGCCGGCTGCACTGATCCGCGATGTCATGCATACCTCGGGCGAGGCGCTCTTCCGGCAGCGCCAGCTGTCCAACATGGGCGCGCTGATGGCCGGCTCCGTGAACAACGGGGCGCATTTTGCCAATGGCATTACCGCCATGTTCATTGCCTGTGGCCAGGATGTGGCAAACGTGGCGGAGTCGTCAGCCGGGTTTGTGCATGGCGAACTCAGGCCCAACGGTGACTATTATTTTTCGGCAACCATTCCCGCACTGATTGTGGCGTCCTATGGCGGCGGTACGGGTCTTCCTACGCAGCGCGAGTGCCTCGAAGTGATGGGCTGCTACGGCGATGGTAAGGCCCGGAAACTTGCCGAGATTGTCGCCGCCACTGTGCTGTGCGGCGAGTTGTCGCTTTCCTCCGCCATTGTGGCTGACCAGTGGGTGTCCAGCCACGACAAGCTTGGGCGTAATCGCAAGTGAGACGTATATGACCGGTGACCTGCCATTACGACAGCGGCTGGCTGACAAGCTCTGGAATACCCTGTTTGGCGGTGGTGACTCGGCCATGTTGCCGCCGTGGAGTTTGCGTCAGGGTGGCAAGGATGTGCACAAGGTGCGCGAGAGCGAATTGGCCGCTGTTGCCGCCATGCTGGCCGAGCTTGATGATCTTCATGCGGGGCGCAAGCGCTTCAATATCCAGGGTGAGATTGTTGACAGGCCTGATGACGAATACATCTCGACGATTCGTTTCAGCTCCGTGATCGAGCAGGCCCCGGATGATCCTCTCGACATCCTGCGGGTACCCAGTACTGCCAAGGCACTGCGTGATGCGCGGCTGGATGCCGATATCCAGACCTTGCGTCGCACGCTCAACGTCAGACGTATCGGTTTGCGTGCCGACCTGCTGGCCGAGACGATTGATCTGCAGAGCCTGTCTGATCGCCCCGTGGATGCGGACTGGTTGTTGCGCTGGCAGGAATCGGCGGCACGTGCGGTGGCCGAGGACTTCCAGATCTTGTGGGCGCGCGTTCTGGTTGATGAAGTACGACAGCCTGGCTCGCATAGCCTGCGGACCCTTGCATTTCTTGCCACGCTCTCGCGCAGTGATGTAGAGGCTCTGATGCTGGCTGCGCGTCTGGATTTTGGCGGGTTCATCTGTCGGGATGCCCCCGGTTATTTCAATGCAGACATTCATGAGCCATTGTTCATGCAGTTGCGCGACATGGGTCTGATGGGGGACGAGAACAAGGGCATGGTCACCCTAAGATCCGTCTCACGCGAAGGTTTTCGTGCTGTCATGCGTTGTCAGAACAAGGCGTTGTTCATTCGCGGTGATGGCTTGCAGTTGACCATGCCGGTGCATCCGCTTAGTCGCCTTGGGCGTGAGGTGGTCGGCCTGGTGCCGGCAATGGCGGATACCGCCTACCTGTTTGCGGTGGGGAATGGTCTCAAGAAACGCGAGTTTCAGGTTGAAATCGGAGACTGGTTCGGACAGGAAGGTGGCAGTGGCCTGTTCAGTGAGCAGATGAAAATCTGATTGCGGCCACTGCGTCAGTCAACGAGTGCTGCGATTTCGCGCAGATAGGTCAGCAGCTTCCGGCGGGCCGGCAGTTCCGGTTCGGCGACTGTCTCACCATCCGCTACCGGTGCGGCAGGAGGCATTTCTGCCAGCGTCTGCTGTTCCTTCAGTGCGGCCCGCACATGCTGGCGCAGCGTGTGGCGTTCGGCGGCAGGATAGCGGCGCACGGCATCATTGATAGCAGGATCACCCTGCGTCAGCAGGCGCTCGGCCAGCATGTCCATCTGCTTGTTCAGCATGGGATTGGCGAGCGGATTCAGCACACCCAGAATGGCGTCCTCGTTCTCGTCACGCATCAGCTTGCCGATGTACTGCTTGTGACGTCGCACGGCTTCGTGGGCCTTAAGGCGCTTCAGTTCTTCCAGCGCCACAAACAACGTTTCCGAGATAGGCATCTTTTTCAGGCGTGCCGTGCTCAGGGCACCCAGACGCTCGCCAAGTGCCTGCAGCCGCTCCATGGCTTTCTTCTGCTCGGTCTTGCTGAGACCAGCATCTTCAAAGTCATCAATTTCGTTATGCACGGAATGCAGGGAGTGGCGACGGGACATGGGAGCCTCCAGTGGAAGGAGCCCATGATAGCAGAGGCATCCCGCTACTGCTGCGTTGCATGCGCGATGGCACCCGACCCCCACAATGTGAAACCGCCATCCACCGGCAGTACCACGCCAGTGATGTAGCTTGCGTCATCCGAGCAAAGCCAGAGCGCTGCCCGGCTGATGTCCGCTTTGGTGCCGAAGCGCTTCAATGGCACGCTGTCGGTCCAGGCTTTTTCCGATGCCTCCGTGGGGGCCAGTCGTGCCATGCCCTCGGTCCCGCTGATGGGGCCTGGTGCAATCGAGTTGACTCGCACCCCGGCAGGTCCCCACTCGATGGCCAGTGTCCGGGTGATCTGGTCCACCCCGGCTTTCGCGGCACAGACGTGTATCTGCATGGGGGTGGGCAGCCAGCTCTGGCCAGCTGTGATGTTGATGACGGCCGCACCCGGTTTGCGCAGATGCTCCCAGCTGGCACGCATGACGTTGAATGTACCGAGCAGGTCGATATCCACTACGCTCTTGAATGCGTTTGCCGACAGGTTGATGGCTGGCGCCATGAAATTGCCGGCCGCGCCGGAAATGACCACGTCAATCGGCCCCCACTGCGCAGCAGTGTCTGCCAGCGCGGCAGCAACGGCATCGTAATCACGGACATCGGCACTGAAGCCCAGTACGTCAGGGGTCAGGGAACGCAGGTGCGTGATGGCAGCCTCAACCTTGTCCGCCTTGCGGCTCAGTACCGCTACTCTGGCACCTGCACGGGCAAAGGCCTCGGCAATCCCCAGATTGATGCCGCTGGTGCCGCCGGCCACGAAAACGACTTTATCCTGATAGCTCATCAATGCTCTCCTGCCAGTAAGGGCTGTCGCATGACTGCCTGTTGCAGGAGATTATTCCGTCAGGGGAGGGTGGATGGCGATGACCGCATACGACAGCTTTATGGCCCTGGCGCGCAGGTATTTTCTGACAGGGAAGTGGGCGGGGACTTCGCCGCAGAGGGTGATACGCAAAGCCGTGTTTATTCGGCTTCGTCGAAACGGTTGTTGATCAGTGCCACCACGGCCGCATGTGCAACAGTCTCATCGACACCATCAATCACCAGCCGCAAGGTGCTGCCCTTGCCGGCACCCAGCATGAGCAGGGCCATGATGCTCTTGGCGTCAATCAGGCGCTCGCCGCGCCCAAGCCGGATGCTCGACTGGAACTGGGCTGTCACGCTGACCAGTTTGGCGGCAGCACGGGCATGCAGGCCAAGCTTGTTGATGATTTCGATGTCCGTCTCGATCATTGTTCCTGGATCCGGTTGGTCGCGGGGGCACGGTCATCCTGTGCAGGCAGGTCGCGATGCCGTACCTGTACATGCGGAAACTCTTCACGAAAACGGGCGGATATGCGCTCCACCATGTAAACCGAGCGGTGCTGGCCGCCGGTACAACCAATGGCTACCGTGACGTAGCTGCGGTCGTTTTCACGAAACTCCGGCAGCCACTTTAGCAGGAAGCCGGCGATGTCCATATACAGGCTTTCGACAAGGGCATCACCGTTCAGGAATTCACGCACCTCGGTATCCCGCCCGGTCTTCGCACGCAGGCTGGCATGCCAGTGGGGATTGGGCAGGCAGCGCACATCAAATACTAGATCGGCATCCAGCGGGACACCCTGTTTGAAGGCAAATGACTCAAACAGCACGGTCAGGCCGGTATCGGCATGACCTTCCAGGCGATGACGCAACTGCTCACGCAGTTCGTGCACGTTAAGTGAGCTGGTATCAATGCGAAGGGTGGCGGCGCTGCTGACGGGGTCCAGCAGGTGTTTCTCAAGTTCGATGGCCTCCTGTAGCGAGCAGGACTTCGAACTCAAGGGATGGCGCCGGCGAGTGGCACTGAAGCGTGCCAGCAAGACATCATCACGGGCATCCAGGTAAATGGTCACCGTGCTGCGGGAGGTGACATCGCGCTGTGTCATCTCGTCAAGAACATTCCGGAAAGATTCAAGATCTCCGGGAACGTTGCGGGCATCCACGCCTATCGCCAGATGTGTTACTGCCCCGCCGGAGCGATTTTTCAGGGTGTCTGCCAGTTCGGGCAACAGGGTCAGGGGCAGATTGTCCACGCAGTAGTAGCCCATGTCCTCAAGGACATGAAGTGCGGTGGTTTTGCCTGAGCCGGAGCGGCCACTGACGATGACAAGCTGCATGATCAATTTCCCTGTTCGGTTGTTATGGTCGCCACTGTCATGACGACTTGCAACCTCAACACCGTCACACATTGGTAAAAAGGCATAAAAAAACCCGGGCAATGACCCGGGTTCCGGTGGCCGTACGATGGCCGGTGCCCGTCACTCAGTGGCGGCGCTGGGTTTTCTCCTTGTGCTTCAGTATCTGTCGGTCGAGCTTGTCAGTGAGCAGATCAATCGCGGCATACATGTCTTCGGATTCGGCATTGGCGAACAGGTCGGCACCGGCAATATGAATGGTGGCTTCCGCCTTCTGGACCAGTTTGTCGATGCTCAGGATGACTTTCATGCTGGTGATGTGGTCAAAATGGCGCTCGACCTTTTCCAGCTTGGATTGCACGTAGTCCTTGAGGGCTTCGGTGAGTTCGACGTGATGACCGCTGATTACCATTTGCATAGACCTTTCCTCTCTTGGGTAGACAGGCGGCACCGGTGTGGTGCCGGGCGGGGCTTTTGCATCAGGCCCTGGGGCGGGCAGTCGAACCGGCGGCGCAGATGCGCTCCGGGCTGCCTTCCGGGCTGCTGCATAGTTCCCCTGGAACAGGCCCCGTTGAGGGGCCGTGAATACAGTTGCTGGGGTGCAGGATTAACGGGTCTGGACGCTCCCGTTTGCAGGCATCTTGTCCATCTCATGGCTTCACCATAGCACAGCCTGAGGTGAACCTTGCAAGACTGCGGATGGCAACTTTGTAATCGAATGGTAATGCGTATTTTTTGTGCAATTCTGCCGTAATCCTGCGGATTTCTGCGGGATTACGCGAGGAATCACGGCATCAGGCGCCGGGTTGGGGGTGTCCCGGTATGGACGGACGGTTGATCTGCCGGAGAGTTGTTGCAGGTCAATCCGGAGGCGGTACGGCGGGTATCGCGGCGTCAGAGTAACTGCTTGCGCTCGTTTGACGGGGGGATGTTCAGTGACTCGCGGTATTTGGCGATGGTGCGTCGCGCTACCTCGATGCCCTGCTCCAGCAGGAGGTCAGCAATCTTGTTGTCCGAGAGGGGCTTTTTGGGGCTCTCCTGGCTGACCAGCTTTTTGATCATGGCGCGAATGGCCGTGCTGGAGGCTTCGCCGCCGCCAGTGGTGCCAACATGGCTGGAAAAAAAGAATTTCAGTTCGAATACACCGCGCGGGGTGTGCATGAACTTCTGGGTTGTCACGCGTGAGATGGTTGATTCATGCATCCCTACTTCGTCGGCAACGTCGCGCAGTACCAACGGCTTCATGGCCTCAGGACCATGCTCGAGAAAGCCGCGCTGGTGCTCGACAATGCAGGTGGCAACCTTGAGCAGGGTTTCGTTGCGGCTCAGCAGGCTCTTGATGAACCAGCGGGCTTCCTGCAGGTTGTCGCGCAGGTAGGTGTTGTCGGCGCTGGAGTCGGCGCGTCGCACCAGGGAGGCATAGTTGGCATTCACTCGCAGTTTCGGTGCGGTTTCCGGATTCAGCTCGACGGTCCAGCGCTGATGCAGTCGCCGCACAATGATGTCGGGCGTCACATACTCGGTTTCACTGGTGTGGCTGATGCGCCCGCCCGGATTCGGGTTGAGTGACTGGATCAGGCTGATGGCGGCCTTGAGTCCGTCTTCGGAGAGCTTGAGCTTGCGCATCAGGCTGGTGAAGTCACGGCTGGCGAGCAACTCCAGATGGTCACGTACAACCCTGATTGCATCCTCGCGGGAGGCGAGGGTTTCCGGCAACTGGCGCAGCTGGATCAACAGGCATTCACGTAGGTCACGGGCGGCCACGCCGGGTGGATCGAACTGCTGGATGCGGTGCAGGACTGCTTCCACTTCGTCCATTTCCACGGCATCGGGGTCGTCCGGATCAGTCACGGCGGCAAGGATGTCGTCGAGAGGGACTGTCAGGTAGCCACGCTCATCAATCGCATCCAGGATCACATGCCCGATGGCACGGTCCAGGTCTGAAAACGGGGTCAGGTTGAGCTGCCAGGCCAGGTGGTCTGCCAGTGTCTCCGGCGCGGCATTGCGCGACTCGAACGGGTTCTCGTCATCGTCGGCGCTGCCCGCCGGGGTGTTGCCGCCACTGCTGAAGACGTCTTCCCAGAGGGAGTCTACCGGCAGCTCGTCCGGCATGGATTCGTTGAGGTTTATATCGAGAGCGGAAGGCTCGTCATTGCCCTCGGCCGGGTCAGCGGATTCCCGCGCCAGCAGGGCTTCTGCAGCCGCGTAGTCAATCGGGGTGTCATCAATCGGTTCTGCCGGTTCGCCGTCGTCATCAGCGTTTTCCAGCATGGGATTGGCGTCGAGGGCTTCCTGGATTTCCTGCTGCAACTCCAGCGTCGACAACTGCAGCAGGCGGATGGCCTGTTGCAGTTGTGGCGTCATGGCCAGGTGCTGGCCTATCTGTAATTGCAGTGTGGGCTTCATGGATACAGCGACTCCCCCTGCCGGATCAGGGAGAATCCGGCGATGAGCGATAATTATAACGCAGTCGCGATTGCAGCCCTAGCAAGAAGTGGGCCTAAAGTGTGCGGATGGCGACATTTACAGGCTGAACTGATCGCCCAGATACACCTTGCGCACCATGTCATTGGCCATGATGTCCTCTGGAGTGCCGGCGGCAATCAGGGTGCCGGCACTGACGATATAGGCCTTTTCACAGATATCCAGCGTCTCCCGCACATTGTGGTCAGTAATGAGTACGCCAATGCCGCGTTCCTTGAGGTGGGTGATGATGCTCTTGATGTCCGCCACGGAAATCGGGTCTACCCCGGCAAACGGTTCATCCAGCAGGATGAAATGGGGCTCGGTGGCCAGGGCACGCGCAATCTCGGCACGACGACGTTCACCACCCGACAGGCTCATGCCCAGGTTCTTGCGGATATGGGTGATGTGAAACTCGTTCAGCAGTGATTCCAGCTTGGCCTGGCGGGCGGCCTTGTCGAGGTCGGTGCGGGTTTCCAGAATGGCCATGATGTTCTGCTCTACCGACAGCTTGCGGAAGATCGATGCTTCCTGCGGCAGGTAGCCGATGCCCTTGCGGGCACGACCATGCATGGGCAGGTGAGAGATGTCCTCGGCATCAATCATGATGTGGCCGGCATCCATCGGCACCAGTCCGACAATCATGTAAAAGCTCGTAGTCTTGCCTGCCCCGTTAGGGCCAAGCAGGCCGACAATCTGCGCGCTCTCCACCGAAAGCGAGACACTTTTGACGACCTGGCGACCCTTGTAGGCCTTGGCCAGGCCGTTGACCTGCAATGTCGTCATGGTCGGGCGTCCTTGCGTGGCGCACGCGGTTGCGGTGGCAGGACCAGTTGTACACGGTTGCTGGCATCGCCCTTGGCGTCGACTTGCTGACGGGCGATGGCGTAGGTGATGGTGGCGCCCTGGAAGCTGGCACCGTCCTGCCGCAAGCGGGCCTGACCGCTAAGTGTGATGACTTCGTTTTTCAGGTCGTAATCAATGCGCGTTGCCTCGGCCGAGACCAGCCCTTTTTTCGGGTCAACCTGTTGCTGGTAGCGGGCCGGTTTTCCGCGCGCAGCTGTTTTGGTGACATTGCCCTGCTTGTCGACGTTGATGACCAGTTCATCGGAACGAAGTTCGAGTGTGCCCTGGCGAATCACGACAGACCCCCGGTACGTTGCAATCCCGGTTTTTTCGTCAAAATGGGCATTGTCGGCAGCGACCTGCAGTGGCTGGTCGCGATCGGTTGGCAGACCGAAGGCGGCTGATGCAATGCAAAGACCAAGGATGGTCAGGTATTTAATGGCGCGCGGGAGCATAGGTTCCTGTGACGTTCTGGTTGATTTCCACGGTGCTGGTGCGGAGGCTGGCCTGCAGGGTCTGGCCGGAAATTTCACCTTGCGGGCTGACAAGGTGGATGCCGCTGGTGCTTTGCAGGCGTTCCTCATCTGGCCAACTGGTCAGTGAGGGAGTGGTAAAGCTAAGCGGAACTGCTTCGGGGTCACGTCGCTCGGCGATGACGCCGCCATCCAGCCGGATCTCCTTGCCACCCTGGAGGCTGACGCCCCGTGCAGCCTGAAGCGTCCATGCTTCGCGGCCATCGGCATAGAGCCGCATGACGGGGTTGTCTATTTCTGCCTGATCATCGGGTGAGCTGAAGTGGCGCAAGGATGGTGCCTCCAGACGGCGTGACAATTTGCCGTCCTTGCCGCTTTCCATGAACAGGATGTTGCCTGCCTCATAGTCCGGGCGCCGTGTTTCTTCGGTGGCTGTCCGCAACGGCTGGGGGCGACCCAGCCCCCAGTAATAGCCGACACCGCCCAGAACGAGCAGTACACCGGCTACGCTGAGAATATTGCGGGCATCCATTCGGGTCAGTGTTCCAGATACGGCGCCAGCGCCGCGTCATAAGTGTGTTGTGCCTTGAGCAGCAGGTCGCATACTTCGCGCACGGCACCACGACCGCCCTCCAGACGGGTTACGTAGTCGGCGTGTGTGTGCAGTTCGTTGTGGGCATTGGCCACAGCCACGCCCAGTCCGGCGGCGCGGATGGCGGGCAAGTCAGGCCAGTCATCACCCACATAGGCCATGTTGTCCAGCGCAATGCCGAGCTCTGCCGATAGTTCCCGCAGTGCCACCAGTTTGTCTTCACGGCCTTGCAGCAGGTGGGCGATGCCGAGGTTTTTGGCACGGCGCTCGACCAGCTTCGTGGTGCGGCCGGTAATGATGGCGCAGATGACGCCCGACTGCTGCAGCATCTTGATGCCGTGCCCGTCCTGAGTGTCGAAGGTTTTCAGTTCCTGACCATCTTCGGCAAAGTAAAGACGCCCATCGGTGAGGACGCCATCCACATCCAGTGCCAGCAAGCGTATCTGTGCCGCCTTCTGCATCACGGTATCCATGGTTACATCACCCCTGCGCGCAACAGGTCATGCATGTTCAGTGCACCGACCGGGCGTTGTCCGGCATCAACCACAATGACGCCATTAATCTGTTTTTCCTGCATAACGGCCAAGGCTTCGGCGGCCAGCAGGTTGGCGGTTACAGTGGTGCAGCCGGTGCTCATGACATCACGAATGGCGGTCTGGTGTATGTCGATCCTGCGATCAAGATTGCGGCGCAAGTCACCATCAGTGTAAAGCCCGGCCAATGAGCCGTCCGCTTTTTTCACGGCCGTCATGCCGAGGCCCTTCTTGGTGATTTCCATCAGGGCATCAACAATCAGGGTGTCCTCGCTTACGACCGGCACGTGTTCGTCCTTGTGCATCACATCCTGCACACGCAACAGCAGTTTGCGACCCAGCGAGCCGCCCGGGTGCGACAGGGCAAAGTCCTCGGCGGTAAAGCCGCGGGCCTCCAGCAGGGCCACTGCCAGCGCGTCACCCAGGACCAGTGTGGCCGTGGTGGAGGAGGTGGGGGCCAGCCCCAGGGGGCAGGCTTCCGGCGACTTGCCGATTTCCAGGCTGACATCGGCAGCCTGCGACAGCGTGGAATGACTGTTGTTGGTAATGCTGATCAGCTTGGCATGCATGCGCTTGATCAAAGGCACAATCGCCAGGATTTCGTTGGTTTCCCCGGAGTTGGAGATGGCAATGACCACATCCTGTGGCGTGATCATGCCCAGGTCGCCGTGGCTGGCTTCGCCCGGGTGCACAAAAAAGGCCGGGGTGCCGGTCGAGGCCAGGGTGGCGGCAATCTTGTTGCCGATATGGCCGGACTTGCCCATGCCGCTGACCACGACACGGCCCTTGCAGGCGAGCAGGATGTCACAGGCGTTCTGGAAGCGGGCATCAATATGTGGCAGCAGGTTGTCGAGCGCAGTCTGCTCGACATTGATCACACGCTGGCCGGCGCGGATAAAGTCGAAATCGGCCATGTCGGGAAATGCTCCTTGGTCAAGGACGCGATTATCCTCCACTCCACCCTGCCGGCGCTACAGCCGGAGTGTGAGCGCGGGTTACCGAGTCGCAACTCATCAGGCGCGCCCAACAGTGATATAGTGCGCCCACTTTGATACGGACTGACGCCCTCATGACGGACGCCGCCCCTGACAATCTGGTCGAAATTCGCAGCCTGGTCTTTTCCCGCGGTGACCGACGCATCTTTGATGGCGTCGACATCAATGTTGCCCGCGGCAAGGTGACGGCCATTATGGGTCCCTCCGGCTGCGGCAAGACCACCTTGTTGCGCTTCATCGGTGGCCAGTTGCGTCCCGATCAGGGCGAGGTGCACGTGAATGGCCGTAATGTCCCGGACATGAGCCGAGAGCAATTGTTTCGTGCACGAGCCTCCATGGGCATGCTGTTCCAGTCGGGCGCCCTCTTTACCGACCTGTCCGTCTACGAAAATGTGGCTTTTCCGCTGCGTGCCCATACCCGCCTGTCCGAGCCTCTGTTGCGCGAGTTGGTGCTGATGAAGCTGGAGTCGGTGGGTCTGCGCGGTGCGGAAGACCTCATGCCGGCCGAGCTGTCAGGAGGCATGAACCGCCGTGCGGCACTGGCGCGCGCCATTGCCCTTGATCCCGAACTCATCATGTATGACGAGCCCTTTGCGGGGCAGGACCCGATCGTCATGGGGGTGCTGGTCACCCTCATCCGTACCCTGCGCGAGGCGCTGGGGCTGACCTCGATCATTGTCTCCCATGACATCCACGAAACCCTCTCAATTGCCGACTACATCTACGTACTGGCGGGAGGCAAAGTGATCGGTCAGGGCACACCGGCCGAACTGCAGGCATCAGACTCGGAGTTCCTGCAGCAGTTCCTGCGCGGGCAGCCGGATGGCCCGGTGCGTTTCCGCTATCCTGCACCTGGTTTTGCCGAAGAGCTGGCGGCGTTGCGTCCGCAAGGAGATCGTTCCTGATGCAGCATATCCAGCGTCTGGGGGCGACGGCCCTTGAGGTTGTGCAAAAGATAGGGGCCGCAGGTGTTTTCCTGTATCAGGCTCTGGTCGCCGTGCCTGATCTCCGTACCGGCTTCCCCTTGCTGGTCAAGCAGTTGTATGCCGTGGGCGTACTCTCTCTGATCATCATCATGGTGTCCGGCCTCTTCATCGGCATGGTGCTGGGCCTGCAGGGCTATAACATCCTGATTGATTACGGCAGTGAGCAGGCACTGGGCACCATGGTTGCACTGACGCTGGTGCGCGAGCTGGGACCGGTGGTGACGGCGTTGCTGTTTGCCGGTCGTGCCGGTTCGGCGCTTACCGCTGAAATCGGCCTGATGAAAGCAACCGAACAGCTCTCCAGCATGGAAATGATCGGGGTTGACCCCTTGCGCCGCATTGTCGCGCCACGTTTCTGGGCCGGTTTTTACTCCATGCCGGTGCTGGCCCTGATCTTTTCAGCCGTCGGTATCCTGGGTGGGCTGCTCGTTGGCGTGGAGTGGCTGGGGATCTATGAAGGTTCCTACTGGTCGAATATGCAGAACTCCGTGGAGTTCGCCGATGATGTTGTCAACGGCATCATCAAGAGCGTGGTGTTCGGCGGGGCCGTGACCTGGATTGCGGTATTCCAGGGGTACGACTGCGAACCCACCAGTGAAGGAATTTCCCGCGCCACCACGCGCACCGTGGTGTATGGCTCGCTGGCGGTGCTGGGCCTGGATTTCATGCTCACCGCTGTCATGTTCGGAGGATTTTGATGCGTACACGTACTATCGAGATGGCGGTCGGCCTGTTTCTGGTGGCCGGTTTTGCCGCGCTGTTCTTCCTCGCCATTCGTGTCAGTGGCCTGACCGAAGAAGCCGGCAAGGCCAGCTACCAGCTGACAGCTCGCTTTCAGAATGCCGGGGGGCTCGGCGTCCGGGCCAAGGTCACACTGGCCGGTGTGGTGATCGGGCGTGTCAGCAGGATCGAGCTCGACCCCAAGACCCTGCAGGCCAAGGTCACCATGGATATTGTCAACGAGGTCAAGAGCATTGATACCGATGCCGTGGCGTCCATCCTGACGGCAGGCATGATTGGTGAAAAGTATATCGGCATCGTGCCGGGCGCCGATGACACATATCTCAAGAACGGTGACGAAATCGAACAGACACAGTCGTCCCTTGTGCTTGAAGATCTGATTGGCAAGTTCCTGTCCAGCAAGGCCAGTGAGCCTGCTGCCCCGGCCTCGGCCCCGGCGGCGGTTGATGACGGCTTCTGAGGCACGTGAGAGCAACCCGGAGAATATGATGAGTGCTTGGCAACGACTGACTGCAGTCCTTATGCTGGCCCTGCCGATGATGGCAACGGCCGCAGGTAATCCGCAGGTCGTGGTGCAGGATGCGACAAATGCCCTGCTGGCCCGTATTACCAAGGAAAAGGAGGTGCTCAAGAAGGATCCTGAGGCGCTGAATCGCCTGGTCGACGAGAGCATCACGCCGTATGTGGATGTCGACGGTATCGCCCGCAGCGTCATGGGCCAGTATTTCCGTCAGGCCACGCCGGCCCAGCAGAAAGAGTTTACCCGTGTCTTCAAGCAGTCGCTGGTGCGTACCTATGCCAAGGGGCTGACGTCCTATGAAGACCAGAAGATTGTCTTCAAGCCCTACAAGGCAGGCCCTGACCCGCAGAAAGCCCAGGTCAATGTGGATGTGCATGCCAGCAGCGGGCAGATTTACCCGGTGACGTTCCAGATGCAGGTAGACAAGGCCGGTGAGTGGAAGGTGCGTAACCTGATCCTGAACGGAATTAATCTGGGGCTGACTTTCCGCAACCAGTTTGGCTCGGCAGTCGAGGCAAACCGCGGCAGTCTGGACAAGGCGATTGCAGGCTGGACGCCGGATACCAAGGCGATGGAAGGCTCCTCGGCAGATGCCGGCAAGCCCAACAAGACGGCAAAGCAATGAGTGACATGCTGGCCAGTGACGGCAACTGCCTCAGGTTGAGCGGAGCCATTACCTATGACAATGCCGATGCCGTGTGTGCCGAAGGCATTACCGTGCTGGAACAGGCGGCGACAGCAGTTGTCGTTGACCTGACCGGCCTGACCTCGGCCAGCAGCCTGACTGTGGCAGTATTGTTGCGCTGGGCACGAACGGCGGCAGTACGCGGGCATCAGTTGCAGCTGGCGAACGTGCCGGAGCGTTGCCGGGCGATTGCCAGGGTTAGCGGGCTGGCCGACGCCCTGCCGGAAGTCTGATTTTTTTGTTTTTCGAGAGTGAAGTATGACGGCCGATGAGATCAAGGCGCTGCTTGAAGCGGGTATTCCGGATGCGGAAATTCACGTGGAAGGTGAGGGCAGCAAGTACACAGTTACCGTGGTGACGGATCGTTTCGAGGGAATGCGCCCGGTCGCCAAGCAGCAACTGGTTTATGGCCCGTTGAATCCGCACATTGCTAGCGGTGAAATTCATGCGGTGACCATGCGCACGCTGACGAAAGAAGAGTGGCGCAAGATCAGGTTGTTTTCCTGACGCGTGAGGGCAGCGCGGATACTGGCCGCTGACTGCAGAACCGGTGTGACTTTACGTCCGACTCAATGTCGGACATTTTCGTTTCTGGGAAACGGTTTTTTGACGCATTTTTTGACGCATTTATTGAGAGCCCTGATGGACAAGTTGCTGATAACCGGTGGTGTTCGCCTTGATGGCGACGTGAAGATTTCCGGCGCCAAGAATGCCGCGCTGCCCCTGCTGGCCGCCACATTGCTGGCCGAAACACCGGTCACGCTGACCAATGTGCCGCAGCTCAAGGACATCACCACGCTCATCCAGATCCTGGCCCATATGGGTGTAACCGTCGAGATTGGTGAGCAGTGCCAGGTGCAGGTGAATGCCAATACCCTGAATACCGCCGTGGCGCCTTATGAGCTGGTACGCACCATGCGTGCCTCCATTTTTGTGCTGGGCCCGTTACTCGCCCGTTTCGGCGAGGCATCCGTTTCATTGCCCGGCGGCTGTGCCATCGGTTCGCGTCCGGTGGATCAGCACCTGAAGGGGCTGATTGCCCTGGGTGCCGACATTCACGTCGAGAACGGTTACGTGCACGGCAAGGTGAATGGCCGCCTCAAGGGTGCCCGCTTTGTGTTTGACATGGTCACGGTTGGTGGCACTGAAAACATGCTGATGGCCGCCACGCTGGCGGAAGGCACCACCATCATCGAGAACGCTGCGCGTGAGCCGGAAATCGTCAATCTGGCCGGGCTGCTGACCTCCATGGGTGCAAAAATTGAAGGTGCCGGAACAGACACTATTACTGTGCAGGGCGTCGAGTCGCTCAACGGTTGCACCTATCGCGTCATTGCCGACCGCATTGAAACCGGCTCCTATCTGGCGGCCGCTGCGGTGACGGGCGGGCGAGTGAAGGCGCTGAATACCGAACCGGGCCTGCTGGATGCCGTGTTGCTCAAGTTCCAGGAAGCTGGCGCCAAAATCACCACCGGCCCGGACTGGATCGAGCTCGACATGGAAGGCCGCCGCCCGAAGGCAGTGAATTTCCGCACGGCGCCGCACCCTGGCTTCCCGACCGACATGCAGGCCCAGTTCATGACGGTGAATGTGCTGGCGGAAGGGACGGGATCGATTATCGAGACCATCTTCGAAAACCGCTTCATGCATGTGCCGGAACTCAATCGTCTTGGTGCAAAGATTGCGGTTGATGGTCATACGGCGATTGTGACGGGTGTGGAAACGCTGCAGGCGGCGCCGGTGATGGCGACTGACTTGCGCGCGTCGATGTCATTGGTGATTGCGGCGCTGGCTGCCGAAGGCGATACGCTGGTTGACCGCATTTATCACATCGATCGTGGCTATGAGCGCATTGAAGAAAAGCTGCAGGGGCTGGGCGCAAAAATACGCCGCGTCTCCGGCCGGGGTGAAGCATGAGTGGAATCATTATTGCGCTGTCGAAAGGCCGCATACTCAATGACACCTTGCCGCTGCTGCGCGAAGCCGGCATCGACATGCTTGATGATCCGGAGAAGTCCCGCAAGCTGATTTTCCCGACCACGCACCCGGCGGTACGCATCGTTATCGTACGCGCCACCGATGTGCCGACCTATGTGGAGAATGGCGCGGCAGATATCGGTGTCGCCGGCAAGGATGTGCTGATGGAGCATGGCGCCAACGGTGTGTATGAGCCGCTCGATCTGCGTATCGCGCTCTGCCGCCTGATGGTTGCCGGACCGGTCAATGCGCCGGCAGTGAATGGTCGTCTGCGCGTTGCCACAAAATTCGTCAATGTGACGCAGCGTTACTATGCCGAGAAAGGTGAGCAGGTCGAGCTGATCAAGCTTTATGGCTCCATGGAGCTGGCGCCGCTGATGGGGCTGGCTGATCGTATTGTCGATGTCGTTGATACTGGCAAAACGTTGAAGGAAAACGGTCTGGAGCCGACCGAACTGATTGCGCACGTCAGTTCACGCCTGATCGTGAACAAGGCAGCCATGAAAATGAAACATGCGCTGATCCAGCCCGTGATTGACCAGCTGGAGGCGGCAGTAGCCCGTCGCGAGCAGGCCACTGCCTGAATTGACCGGAGTCTGATGTGAGCGAACTCATTCCTCGTCTGGATACTGTGGCTGCCGGTTTTGAGCGCCGACTGGAGTCCCTGCTCGCCTGGGAAGGGGTGAGCGATGCCGGTGTGCAGGATGCAGTGACAACCATCGTCCATCGTGTGCGCAGCGAGGGCGACCGCGCCCTGCTGGAGTTCACCAATCGGTTTGATGGCCTCAATGCCGCTGATGCAGTGCATCTGGAAATTTCGCAGAAGCGTCTGCAGCAGGCGCTGGATGGTTTGCCGGCGGAGCAGCGCGAGGCACTCACCACGGCACGTGATCGTGTGCGTGCCTATCATGAAAAGCAGAAGCAGGATTCCTGGCAATACACCGAGGCCGACGGCACGGTACTGGGCCAGCAAATCACGCCGCTGGATCGTGTCGGTATCTATGTACCGGGAGGCAAGGCCTCCTATCCGTCGTCGGTGCTGATGAATGCCATGCCGGCAAAAGTGGCCGGTGTGCGTGAAATCATCATGGTGGTGCCGACGCCCCGTGGCGAAGTGAACGAGCTTGTGTTTGCGGCCGCCTGTCTGGCCGGCGTTGATCGCGTGTTCACCATCGGTGGGGCGCAAGCCGTGGCGGCGCTGGCCTACGGTACCGCTACCGTGCCGCGCGTCGACAAGATTGTCGGGCCTGGCAATATTTATGTGGCCACTGCCAAGCGTATGGTGTTTGGCCAGGTGGGTATCGACATGATTGCCGGCCCTTCGGAAATCCTTGTCTATTGCGACGGCAAGACCAGTCCTGACTGGATTGCGATGGACCTGTTCTCGCAAGCCGAACATGACGAGCAGGCACAGGCCATCCTCTTGTCCGAAGACGAGGCATTCCTTGATGCCGTCGCTGCCAGTATCGAGCGCTTGTTGCCGACGCTGGCGCGTCAGGATATTGCCCGCATATCGCTGGCTAATCGTGGTGCTCTCATAAGGGTGCAGGATCAGGACGAGGCGCTGTCACTGATCAACCGCATTGCTCCCGAGCATCTGGAGCTGTCCGTGGAAAATCCGGAGGCGCTGTTGCCGCACATCCGGCATGCCGGTGCCATTTTCATGGGGCGGTTTACGCCAGAGGCGCTGGGTGATTATTGCGCGGGGCCGAATCACGTACTGCCAACGTCCGGCACGGCGCGTTTTTCTTCGCCACTGGGTGTCTACGACTTCCAGAAGCGTACCAGTCTGATCGGCTGCTCTGCGGCGGGTGCCTCTGTGCTGGGCAAGGTGGCCTCGGTGCTGGCACGTGGCGAAAGCCTGGAAGCGCCTGCCCGTTCAGCCGAGTACCGCATTATCAAGTAATCCCTGCTGGAGTGACTGGCGCTGCGAACAGTGTGAAAACGGTTCGAGGTGCCGGCCGCTCCAGCAACCTGCCACGGAATATTTCATGAGCAAGTTCTGGAGTGCCTTCGTCAACGATCTGGTGCCTTATGTGCCAGGCGAGCAGCCGAAGATTGCCAACCTCGTCAAGCTCAATACCAACGAGAATCCCTACGGACCGTCACCCAAAGCCGTTGCTGCCATGCAGGCTGCATTGAATGACGATTTGCGCCTGTATCCCGATCCCAGTGCCGATGTGCTCAAGCAGGCGATAGCGGATTACTACGGCGTCGGGAAGTCGTATGTGTTTGTCGGCAACGGGTCGGACGAAGTGCTGGCACATGTGTTTCATGGTTTGTTGAAACATGACCTGCCCATCCTCTTTCCGGATATCAGCTACAGTTTTTATCCGGTCTATTGCGGCCTGTATGGCGTGCCATTCAGGCAGGTCATGCTTAATGCCAACTACGAGATTGATCTGGATGATTATGCACAGCCCAATGGCGGCATCATTTTCCCCAATCCGAATGCACCTACCGGCATATTGACCCCCTTGTCTGCCATTGAGTCCCTGCTGCAACGTAATACCGACTCGGTCGTGGTGGTGGATGAAGCCTATGTCGACTTTGGTGGCGAAACGGCCATCACGCTTGTCAGGAAGTATCCTCAGCTGCTGGTGACACAGACGCTGTCCAAGTCGAGATCACTGGCAGGCCTGCGTGTCGGTCTGGCGGTCGGGCATCCCGATCTGATAGAGGCACTGGAGCGGATCAAGAACAGCTTCAACTCCTATCCGCTGGGGCGTATGGCGATTGTCGGCGCGGCAGCTGCATTCGATGACCAGGAGTATTTCAGGCAGACCTGCCAGGCTGTGATCGAGAGCCGCGAGAAGCTGGTGGGCGAGCTGGCCGCGCTCGGCTTCGAAGTCTTGCCGTCGGCGGCCAATTTCATTTTCGCCCGCCACCCTGATCGTGAGGGCAGTGCGCTGGCAGCACTGTTGCGCGAGCGTGCCGTGATCGTGCGGCATTTCCGGTCGCCCCGCATCGAGCAGTTCCTGCGCATCACCATTGGTGCCCCGGAGCAGAACGATGCGTTGATACGGGCGCTGAAAGAAGTGCTTTGATGACGCATGAAAAAGGCACCTGACGGTGCCTTTTTCATGGCCGGCCGGTTTACTCCCGGGCGGGGCCTGTTTCAGCGGGGCGCTCGCCAATCCTGATTTTCAGCTCTACCTCGCGGTTGTCGCGCATGACGACGGTGCGCAGATCGGTGCCGGGCTTGAGGGCGGCAATGCGGTTGATCGCTGTCTGCGCATCATTCACGGCTTCACCATTGATCGATACCATGATGTCACCCGGCTCCATGCCTCCTTTCTGCGCAGGCCCACCGCGCACGATGCCAGCCACTGCCACCCCTTTGCTCACCTTGCTGCCAATCTGCTCGGCCAGTGTCGCATCAAGTGTGCGAACCTCGATTCCCAGCCAGCCGCGCACAACCTTGCCATCCTTGATGATGGCCTGCATTACCGTCTTGGCCAGACTGGCCGGGATGGCAAAGCCGATGCCCTGATTGCCGCCGCTGCGTGAATAAATGGCCGAGTTCACGCCGATGAGGTTGCCTGCAACATCAATGAGGGCGCCGCCCGAGTTGCCGGGATTGATGGCGGCATCCGTCTGGATGAAGTCCTCGAACGTGTTGATGCCAAGTCCCTGACGCCCCATGGCAGATACGATGCCCTGGGTGACGGTCTGGCCCACACCGAACGGATTGCCGATGGCCAGCACCACGTCCCCCACCTGCATGGGCGACTCACGGAACGGCAGTACCGGCAACTTGTCGAGGCTTATCTTGAGTACGGCAAGATCAGTTCCCGGATCGGTGCCAACCACTTTCGCCGTGGTTTCACGTCCATCCTTCAGGGCAACCCGGATTTCATCGGCCTCCGCCACCACATGGTTGTTGGTCAGTACATAGCCTTCGGGACTCACAATGACACCCGAGCCCAGGCTCGACTCCATGCGCTCGTCGGGCAGGCCATCCCCGAAGAAACGACGGAAAAACGGATCCTGCAACAGCGGGTGAAGCTGTCGCCGGATTTTCTGGGTGGTGAAGATATTGACGACGGCAGGTGCGGCAACCTGTACCGCTGCGGCATAGGACACCGGGCCACTGATGGCGCCACCTGTTGCGCCGGGCGCAATGACGGCCGCGCGCTCTGCAGGCAGGGATGGTGATACCCCGGGAATGACGGCGGGGTTGTACAGGGTCCACAGCCAGACCAGCGCGCCGGCCAGCAGTACCCAGGGCAGTAGAGTCTTGATGCGCATGCGGGGGTTCCCTTGTGTGTGTTACCCGGGAGATTATGGGGGCCTGACTTTCGTTCTCAAGACCGGGTTTTGTATGACTTTTTTGCGTGATGTACTCGCTTTGCTGGATCGTACGCTGGAGCCGGGTCGCTTCAATGACTATTGCCCGAACGGCCTGCAGGTGGAGGGACGCAAGACATTACGCCGGATTGTTACCGGGGTCACTGCATCGCAGGCACTGATCGATGCCGCCGTAGAACGTGATGCCGATGCCATCCTTGTTCATCACGGTTATTTCTGGAAGGGAGAAGATGCACGAATCACCGGCATGAAGCGCGCCCGCCTGAAAACGCTGCTGGACCACGATCTGTCATTGCTGGCCTACCACCTGCCGCTGGATGCCCATCCCCAGTTTGGCAACAACGCACAGTTGGCCCGGGTGCTGGGGCTGACGATTGACGGCCCTCTGGAGCCGGGCAATCCGCGCAGCATCGGCAATACGGCAGTTCTGTCGCCCCCCCTGTCACCGACTGAATTTGCATTGCATATTGCCGACCGGCTGGGGCGCGTACCCCAGTTGATTCCAGGGGGTCCGGTAGAGATCCGGCGTGTCGGCTTCTGCACCGGTGGGGCACAAGGCTACATTGATCAGGCAATTGCGCTGGGTCTCGATGCCTATCTGAGTGGCGAGATTTCCGAGCCAACCGTGCATGCAGCGAGAGAGGGCGGCATTCACTATTTTGCCTGTGGTCACCACGCCACCGAGCGTTATGGCGTCAAGGCGCTGGGGGAGTTCCTGCAACAGGAAACCGGCATTGATGTGCAGTTTGTGGATATCGACAACCCCGCCTGACCACGCGTTTTAGATTGATAGCATCGCGCAATCGTGAATGCTCATGAATTCAATTGGTCAGGCTTGGCGGCCTGCCGGCATGATGATGGCCATACCCGGAGAACTCCGGGAGGAAAGATCATCATGCAGACCCTGTTTCTTGCCATTTTTTCCCGTGCTGTCAGCATTGCAGAGGCCCAGGCGATGACTGATCCCGTCAAGGCCGGCAATCCGGATGCATCTGCAAAGGCGCGTTACTACCAGTGGCCCTGTGCCTGACGGAGGTCGTGCGGGCAAAAAAAGCCCGCAATCTGGCGGGCTTTTTAACGAAAGCAGTCACTCAGTCACGAAAGCCGAAATCTTCGTCCAGGGTACCCTTGTCGCTGGGCTTCTTTGTGGCGTAGTCCCGTGGCGGCTCCACGCTGGACAGGTAGGAGTCATCATTGAGCAGTGCGGCATGCCCCAGACCATTGCGCGGTGCATCCAGGCTGATGAAGGCGTTGGCAGGATTGCTGCTGCCATGGCGCTTGCTGTCCGAGCACAGCGACTGTGCGCCCTGCTGAACGTGCTGGTGCAGTTCACGAAAGCTGGTGGTCAGCGCATTGGTCAGTTGTGCCGAGGTGGCAAAGTGCTGTGTGACCGAGTCCTGATAGTGGTCATACTTGCCCTGGAGGTCCGTCAGGTGCGCTTCCAGTTCGCGAACCCGCGTATCAGGGTTGCGCGACTTGGCCAGCAGCCAGCCCCCCAGTCCGCCCAGTGCAAACACAATCAGATATACCAGCCAGCCCATGCGATTCTCCCTGTGCTGTTACCCTGTCACGTGACAGGGCATTTCAACGCTTGCCGCTAGTCTATAGCATTGTTCCGCCCCGCCAAGACGCCTTGAGGATTTTTCGTCATGCAGCCAGGTTCAGATGATGCAGTAATGATTCCTGGTCCCGCTGGTCTGCTGGAGGGCGTCTGGTCCCCGGTCGAGGTGGCGGCGGACCACGCGGCCGTCATTTGCCACCCTCATCCCCTGCACGGGGGCACCATGAACAACAAGGTGGTCACGACACTGGCCCGGGTATTCCGGGATGCCGGGCTGCCGGTACTGCGCTTCAACTTCAGGGGAACGGGTGCGAGTGAGGGCCTGCACGATCAGGGCCGGGGCGAGATTGATGATCTGCTGGCAGTGCTGGTCTGGCTGCGAGGGCAGCATGGCATTCGCCGTGTCAGTCTTGCGGGCTTTTCATTTGGTGCCTGGGTTGCGACCGCCGTCACGGAGCGCTGGCCGGCCGATCTGGCCCTGGAGCGACTGGTTCTGGTGGCTCCCCCCGTGCATTACGACGGTTTCGATCGCCTGCATCCGCCGCCACACACCCTTGTTCTTGTCGGCGACAGGGACGAGGTGGTTGACCCGGAGGCCATGCAGGTCTGGGCTCTTTCCCGTCAGCCACCCTGCGATCTGAAGGTTTTTCAGGGCGCCAGCCACTTCTTCCATGGCCGTTTGACCGACCTCAAGGCAGAATTGGCCGCTCGTCTGGCGCCATGACCTTAATTTGCGGCGTCCGGATACTGTTCAGTCATTTTAGAGTTGCGCGCACCCTGCAAGCGGGTAAACTGCCGCTCCTGACTGGTGAGTCTTGTAATTTTTCCATAGAACCCTGTCATGCCTCAGCTTAGATACCAGCAAGACCTTGCCCGTCCCGATTTTCGTCATGACGAGGCCCAGGCCAATGCCATCCGCCATCTTCAGCGCGTCAAGGATGAGCTGACGGCCCGATACGAGTCTGCGAAAGCAACGAAGGGACTGGGGCGGTTGCTGCAGAAGCAGCCGAAGCAGCCCGTACAGGGGCTGTACATGTGGGGCGGGGTGGGGCGTGGCAAGACCTACCTGATGGACCTGTTTTTTGAGTCACTGCCCTTCAAGCGCAAGATGCGTATCCATTTTCACCGCTTCATGCAGCGCGTGCACAAGGAGCTGAACGCGCTGAGGGGGACGCAGGATCCTCTGGAGATAGTGGCGGACAAGCTGCGCAGTGAGGCGGTGGTGATCTGCTTTGACGAGTTTTTCGTTACGGATATAACCGATGCCATGTTGCTGGGTGGCCTGTTTGAAAAGCTGTTTGCACGCGGGGTCACACTGGTGGCGACCAGCAATATCGTGCCGGACCGCCTGTATGAAAACGGCTTGCAGCGCGAACGCTTCCTGCCGGCGATTGCCATGCTCAAACAGCATTGCGATGTGCTGAATGTGGACTCCGGCGTGGATTATCGCTTGCGCGTGCTGGAGAAAGCGGAGCTTTACCATTGCCCGCTGGATGCAGCGGCGGAAACCAGCCTGCAGAAAAGCTTTGGCGAGCTGACGACGGGGCTGCATGTGGAGAGTCATCCGATCGTCATTAATGACCGGCATATCAACGTGATTGCCTGTACTGATGATGTGTTGTGGGTCTCGTTTGCCGAGATGTGCATTGCTCCGCGCTCGGCTTCCGACTGTATCGAGCTGGCGCGGGAATATCATACGGTCTTGCTGGCCCGTGTGCCCGTGATGACGGAAAAGCTGGATGATGCAGCTCGCCGCTTCATCAATCTGGTTGATGAGTTCTATGATCGCTGCGTGAAGCTGATTATTTCCGCAGATGCACCGATTCACGAGCTGTATCAGGGAAAAAAGCTGGCGTTCGAATTTCAGCGCACACAATCGCGATTGCTGGAAATGCAGTCGCATGAATATCTGGAGCGTGAGCATCGTCCCTGACCGGGTATGCCATGCAGCGGCGATATCAACTGAGAAAACGGTAAACAACTGGAGAGTACGACATGATCCCGCGCAGTATTTTCAATTCAGACCACGAGGCTTTCCGTGACATGGTGGTGAAGTTTCTTGAAAAAGAGGCGGTGCCGTTTCACGCGCAGTGGGAAGAGAACGGCCAGATAGATCGTGCGCTCTGGAACAAGGCAGGGGAGCAGGGCCTGCTGTGCCCTTGTTTGCCGGAAGAGTTTGGTGGCGTTGGTGCAGACTACCTGTACTCGGCTATCGTGATGGAAGAGATTTCCCGTCTTGGACTGACCGGCATCGGCTTTGGGCTGCATACGGATATTGTGGCGCCGTACATTGAGCACTACGGCAGTGAGGCAATGAAGCAGAAGTACCTGCCAAAAATGATCACGGGTGAAATGGTGGGTGCCATCGCCATGACCGAGCCAGGTGCCGGATCGGACTTGCAGGGTGTGCGTACTACCGCTGTACGTGATGGTGATCACTATGTCATCAATGGCTCCAAGACATTCATCACCAACGGCCAGCATGCCGAAATCGTGATTGTTGTGGCCAAGACAGACCCGAGTGCCGGTGCAAAGGGTACCTCCCTCATCATTGTCGAGGCAGGAACACCCGGCTTCACCAAGGGACGCAACCTGCACAAGGTCGGCATGAAGGCGCAGGATACTTCAGAGCTGTTCTTTCAGGACGTGCGGGTGCCGGTGGGCAACTGCATCGGTCAGGAAGGCATGGGCTTCATCTACCTGATGCAGGAGCTGCCGCAGGAACGCCTTGGTATTGCCGTGAACGGTATTGCCATGGCCGAGGGTGCGCTCAAGCTCACCATTGACTATGTGAAGGAGCGCAAGGCCTTCGGCAAGCATATTGCCGACTTCCAGAACACCCAGTTCAAGCTGGCGGAGCTGCATTCAAGGGTGATGCAGGGCCGGGTCTTCGTGGATCGTTGCCTCGAGCTGCATCTGGACAAGAAGCTGGATGTGCCTACGGCTGCGGCCGCCAAGTACATGATTACCGACCTGCAGTGTGAAGTGATTGACGAGTGCGTGCAGTTGCATGGCGGCTATGGCTACATGTGGGAGTACCCGATTGCCCGCATGTGGGCGGATGCCCGTGTCCAGCGCATCTACGGGGGCACCAACGAGATCATGAAGACCATCATTTCCCGGGCTGTACTGGCCTGATGGTGTCTGTCAGGTGCCTGTTTCCGGGGCGTCTGGCAGCAACTTGTCCGGGAGTGGCCTCCGCTCCCGGTTTTTTCCCGAAAGGGCAGTTGTCAAAGCGGGCGCACTTGGGTAAGATTCGCGTCCTCTTTGGCGGGGCCCTTGTTTTCAGGGGATTTCGCCAGCAGCCCTTATGTTACAGGCGTTAATGCAATGAAGACTTTCAGTGCCAAGCCGGAAACGGTGAAGCGTGACTGGTTTGTGGTCGATGCCAATGGCAAGACCCTGGGTCGTCTGGCGACAGAGCTTGCTCGTCGTCTGCGCGGCAAGCACAAGCCGGAATACACCCCGCACGTTGATACCGGTGATTACATCGTTGTCGTGAATGCCGACAAGATTGCTGTTACCGGCAACAAGGCTCAGGCCAAGCAGTATTACCACCACACCGGTTATCCGGGTGGCCTGAAAAGCATCAGCTTTGCAAAGCTGATCGTGGCCAAGCCAGAAAAACCGATCGAGATTGCCGTGAAAGGCATGCTGCCCAAGGGTCCCCTGGGTCGTGCCATGCTCGCCAAGCTCAAGGTATATGCTGGTGCCGAGCATCCCCATGCTGCCCAGCAGCCTCAAGAACTGAAGATTTGAGTCGGAAGCCATGACTGCACAAGCCAACTACGGTACTGGTCGTCGCAAGACGGCAACCGCCCGCGTGTTTATGAGCGCTGGCACCGGCAAGATCACGGTTAACGATCGCACGCTGGAAACATATTTCGGTCGCGAAACGGCACGCATGATTGTGCGTCAGCCGCTTGAGCTGGTCGAAATGCTGGAGAAGTTTGACCTCAAGATCACTGTCGCTGGCGGCGGTATCGGCGGCCAGGCCGGCGCGATCCGTCACGGTATTACCCGTGCCCTGATCGAATTCAGCGAAGACCTCAAGTCCCCGCTGCGCAAGGCTGGTTTTGTGACCCGCGATGCACGTGAAGTTGAGCGTAAGAAGGTTGGTCTGCGCAAGGCACGTAAGCGTCCGCAGTACTCCAAGCGTTAATACCTTTTCAGGTATCAGTCTGCCGGCTACTCTCTGGTATCCGGCAGATGGTCCGAATGTTGGGGAATCGTCTAACGGTAGGACTACGGTCTCTGACACCGTCTGTCAAGGTTCGAATCCTTGTTCCCCAGCCAATGGCGAAAAAATGCCTCCGGGTTTCCCGGAGGCATTTTTTTTGGGAAAAATTCATGCGAGTTGTGGCCTGGTTTTGCATGTATTTTCCCTGTAAGTGATTGGTTCTCTCCTTGTAAGTTCTGAGGACTTTCCAGTATCATCCGCAGGTTATTTTTTCGAGGTTCGATCACGTAAATACAGGTGATCGAACGTCCGCGTACTTCATTTGGAGCGTACTTTGATGAGTACAGACGGCGTGAATGTCGGTCGTCGGCGATTGCTGATTGGCCTCACCAGTGCGGTGGGAGCGGTGGGCGTTGCCGGAGTGGCTGTTCCGTTTGTTAAATCCTGGAGCCCGAGTGCCAAGGCCAAGGCTGCAGGCGCACCAGTGACAGCTGACATTGGTCAGCTTGAGCCGGGCCAGAAGGTGGTGATTGAGTGGCGTGGCAAGCCGGTATGGGTCGTGCGTCGCACGCCAGCCATGCTTGAAGGCCTGAAGAACGTTGAGGGTGATCTGCTCGATCCGGCCTCTGACGATGTCAATCAGCAGCCAGACTATGCCCGTAATGCGCACCGCTCAATCAATCCTGAGTTTGCCATTCTCACGGGTATCTGTACCCATCTGGGTTGCTCGCCACTGTATGAGCCTGAAGTTGGCATGATTCAGGGCGCGCACGTGACCAACTGGCAGGGTGGTTTTTTCTGCCCGTGCCATGGTTCCAAGTTCGATCTGGCCGGTCGTGTCTACAAGGGCGTGCCTGCACCCAAGAATCTCGAAGTGCCGCCGCATTCCTATGATGCCGCCACGGTCGTGACTATCGGTGTCGACAAGGGAGCCGCATGATGAGCAATCTTTTCAAAAGTGTGATGGGCTGGGTGGATGCGCGCTTTCCCGCGACAGAAACCTACGAATATCACATGTCGAAGTACTACGCCCCGAAGAACTTCAACTTCTGGTACTTCTTCGGCGTGCTGTCCATGCTGGTGCTGGTCAACCAGCTGGCCACCGGTATCTGGCTGACCATGTTCTATACGCCGGATGCCAATACCGCGTATGACGCGGTTGCCGGCTACATCATGTATGACGTCGAGTACGGCTGGCTGCTGCGTTACATGCACTCCACCGGTGCGTCGGCATTCTTCGTGGTGGTCTACCTGCACATGTTCCGTGGCCTGCTCTACGGCTCCTACCGCAAGCCGCGTGAGCTGCTGTGGATTTTCGGCATGCTGATTTACCTCTGCCTGATGGCTGAAGGCTTCTTCGGGTATGTGCTGCCATGGGGCAACATGTCCTACTGGGGCGCACAGGTGATTGTGAACCTCGCCGGTGCCGTGCCGTTTGTTGGCGGTGCGCTGGTTGAGTGGGTGCGTGGTGACTACCTGATTTCAGGCGCCACACTGAACCGCTTCTTTGCCCTGCATGTGGTTGCCATTCCGCTGGTGTTGGTCGCCCTGGTGTTCATGCACCTGGTGGCACTGCATCACGTAGGCTCCAATAATCCTGATGGTATCGAGATCAAGAAGAACAAGGGCCCGGATGGCAAGCCGCTGGACGGCATCCCGTTCCACCCTTATTACACCGTGCATGACCTGGTCGGCATCGTGGTCTTCCTGATGGTGTTCTGCACCGTGATCTTCTTCTTCCCGGATGGCGGCGGCTATTTCCTTGAGCGTCCGAACTTCGAAGCGGCCAACCCGCTGAAGACACCGGCACACATTGCCCCGGTGTGGTACTACACGCCCTTCTACGCCATGCTGCGTGCCATGCCATCGATCGCCGGTTCGGCTTTCCCTGGCGTGGTCGTGATGGGTGGTGCCATTGCCATCATGTTCGTGCTGCCATGGCTGGATCGCAGCCCGGTGAAGTCCATTCGCTACAAGGGCTGGATGAGCAAGGTGTGGCTGGGTATTTTTGTTGTCAGCTTCGTGATTCTTGGTTATCTGGGTGTGGTGCCTTCAAGCGGCACAACGTTCGGTATTCCGAATACACCGCTGGCACAGGTACTGACTGCCCTGTACTTCCTGTACTTCCTGCTTATGCCTGTCTATACATCGATCGAAAAATGCAAACCGGTGCCTGAGCGTCTGACCGGGGGGAGCCACTGATGAAAAAGCTGATTGCTTTCGTCCTTCTCGCCCTGTCTCCGCTGGTGGCACAGGCCGCAGCCGGTGGTGAGTGCGGAGAGCTCAAGCATTGCCTGCATGCGCCTGTGAATGCACAGGACAAGGTATCCCTGCAGAACGGTGCCAAGCTGTTCCTGAGCTACTGTGCCGGTTGCCACAGTGCCAAGTACATCCGTTACGACCGCATGGCCAACGATTTGAAGATTGATCCGAAGCTGGTTGCCGAGTACATGATGTTCACCACCGACAAGGTGGGTGAAACGATTGATCCGAAAACCCCGCCGAAGGATCAGGCCAAGTGGTTTGGCGCACCACCACCAGACCTGAGCGTGGAAACACGTCTGCGTTCGCCTGACTGGGTTTACTCCTATCTGCTGTCGTTCTATCCGGATGATGCCCGTCCTTATGGTGTGAACAACAAGGTCTTCAAGGATGTGGCCATGCCACATGTGCTTGCCGATCTTGAGCAGGATCTCAAGCCCGAAGAGTTCAAGCAGTCCGTTGGTGACTTGGTGAACTTCATGGCGTACATGGCCGATCCGGTAAAGGTCGAGCGTGAGCGTATCGGTGTCTGGGTACTGTTTTTCCTGTTTGTGTTGCTGATCCCCGTCTGGTTCCTGAACAAGGAATACTGGAAGGACATCAAGTAAGACATCGAGCGCCCGGGCATGCCCGGGCGTTTCGTCTGGACCTGCCTTGGCAGGTACCGAGGGCGCGAGTTTTCGCTGCCCTTTTTGTGTTTTGAGCCTGGCGAAATCGCAAAGGCTCCTCGTTAGACTGGAGTACAAGCATGGGTGTGGTTACCCGCCGTTCCTCGATGACTTTTTATTCGGATGGATCCGATCATTACAGCCATCGTGTGCGCATTGTCCTCGCCGAGAAAGGCGTGTCTGTGGATGTCGTGAATGTCACGTCTTCCAACAAGCCGGAAGATCTTGCCGATCTTAACCCCTACAACAGCCTTCCTACCCTGGTGGATCGTGAGCTTTCGCTCTACGAAACCAAGATCATGATGGAGTATCTGGACGAGCGCTTCCCGCACCCGCCATTGCTGCCGGTGTATCCGGTTGCGCGTGCCCAGAATCGTCTGCTTGCCTACCGCATCGAGCGCGACTGGTGCCCGCATGTGGACCTGCTTCTGGGTAACAAGGGCAAGGATACGGCAGCAACGGCCAAGGCTCGCAAGGAGCTCCGTGACAGCCTGATCACCATTGCTCCGATTTTTTCGGAAAAACCGTTTTTCATGAGCGACGAGTTCACACTTGTTGACTGCATCGCGGCGCCTATTTTCTGGCGTCTGCCGCTGATGGAAATCGAACTGCCGGAAAAGCAGTGCAAGTTCATGCTCAAGTACATGGATCGCCTGTTTGCACGTGAGGCATTCCTGGCTAGTCTTTCTGATATTGAGCGCGACATGCGTAATGCCTGATTCTGTCTGGCGTTGCTGTTAAAAAAGGGATGGCATGCCATCCCTTTTTTCATGTGAAGCAGGTTCTTCTGTAGGGAGAAATGGGCGTGACACCCAGCAGACCTTATCTGGTACGGGCTATCTACGAATGGCTCAATGACAATGAGCTGACGCCGCATGTGCTGGTCGATGTGGCCAGGCCTGGCGTACAAGTGCCGGTGGCCTATGTTCAGGATGGCCGCATTGTTCTGAACATTGCTCCCGGGGCTGTGCGTGATCTGCTCATTCACAATGATGCCCTGAGTTTCTCGGCCCGTTTTGGTGGTGTGCCCATGCAGATACACGCGCCCATGGCGGCGGTATTGGCAATATATGCACGTGAAAACGGACAGGGCATGTTCTTTGATGAAGACGAGAATTTTCCGCCGGACGATGGTGGTGACGAGCCACCTGAGCCGGAGAAGCCGGTACGCCCGACATTGAGGGTGGTGAAGTAGTCCATGAAAAAGCCCGCTTTCGCGGGCTTTTTCATGGGTGCAAGTTTAGCTGCTCTTTGCCGCTGAACTTGCAGGCTGGGTGTCAGGCAGGTAATCCAGCATTTTGACGATTTTCTGCACGCCACCCACCTGACTGATGATCAGGACCGCCTTGTCGGCTTCGGCCGCTGTCAGCTTGCCCATCAGGTAAACGGTTCCACCGACGGTAAAGACCTTGGTGCGAGAAGAGGGGAAGCCCTTCTCCAGTGTCAGTGCGGTACGGATGCGGGTTGAAATGAGACCGTCATTGGTGCGCTGGCCGTAGTAGCTTGCCTCTGCAATGATCAGCTCGTTATGCACCTGTCTGACTTCGGCAATCTTGCGTACAACCTCTTCGGCCTTCTGTTTCAGCTCTTCGTTCTGGACCTGTCCGGCCAGCAATACGCTGTTGTAAAAGCTGATGACATTGACGTTGGCCTCGCGGAAGCGCGCATCGGCCTTGATTATGTTGACCTCGGCCGTTGTCTCGATGTTGCTGTCATCAAGGCTCATGCTGAATGTGCGCTCACCGGGAGACAGCCCGATAGGCTCGGGACCGGTGGCGCTGGCAATCAGGCTGCTACAGCCTGACACCATCATCGCGAGAGAAAGTGCAGCAATAATCCTATACATCATTTGCTCCGAAGAATTCGCGATCAATAAGATCACAGCAGCAATTAAGCACAAACAGCTGGGCCTCATGAACGCGGGCAAAGCTGTTGCCAGGCAGACGCAGGTGAATGTCATCCGGTCGCATGTTGCGACCAAGCTCGCCACCCTCTTCACCGGTGAGGGCCAGTACCTTGCCGCCAACAGATTGCATCACCCGGGCCGCTTGCACCACGTTGGCCGCATTGCCGCTTGCGCTGAGTGCCAGCAGCAGGTCGCCAGGACGGGCAAGGGCCTGCAGTGGTCGGGCAAATACATCCTGAAAGCTGACATCGGCAGCAATGGCCGTCAGTACGGCGCTGTCCTGGCCGAGCATGATGACCGGAAATGCGGGTCGTTCACGCTCATAGCGGTTGGCCAGTTTGCTGGCAAAGCTCAGGGCATTGGCGGCCGAGGCGCCGTTGCCACAACAGAAAATACGCTGATCCTGCATGAGGCTGTCAACCATGAGCTGCGCCAGCGTGACAACGTCAGTGATACGGGTTTCAGCAATTGCCGTCAGTGTCTGCAGGCTGTCGCCAGTAAGGGTGAGTATCCGGTTCTGCATGAGCGGGTTCAGGTGGTAAAGGCATCAGGTAGCCAGTCGATCTGCCAGCTGTGCTGAAGACGCTGGAGCGTGACGACGTCAAAGCGGCAGTCGTGATTGTAGAACTGCGGATGATGGTGGAGAAAAGCCCTTGCGCATGCAATTACTTTTTGTTGCTTGGCGTAAGTGATGCTGCCGGCCGCACCGCCAAAGGCCTCGTGCCGACGCATGCGGACTTCGACAAAAAGCAGCCGGTTCTGATGCATCATGACGAGGTCGATTTCTCCGCGCCGGCTACGGTAGTTGGCGCAGACAAACTGGCAGCCATGCTGTTCGAGGTGACGGCGCGCAGATAGTTCCGCCTCAGCGCCGGCTTGCTGCCGGTCGGGGAGGCTCGGGGGTGAACAGGGTGGTTGCCATTCCATGGCGTATCTCCGCGCAGCTGGGAAGACGGACAAGCTGGCCTTTTTCATCAAGATGGAGCAGGCCGGTACGTAACGGGAGTGCGCTGCCGCGCTGCAGGGCAGCAAGAGAGTGCAGCACGCTCCATGCATCTGCACCAAGGGCATAAAGCCGGTCATGACTGGCCGCAGGACGTGGCTGGGCTGCGTACAATGCGGCTTGCTCGGGGCGCTCGCCTTCCAGCAGCCAGGGCAGCCCACAAAATGCCACACCCTCCATGTCCTGCTGTGTGGCGGCATCCGCACCTGGGTCCCAGGCAGCAGAAAGGGTGAACAGGGGGAGCGTGTTGTTGTAATAAGTCAGCGCCGGCTGTACCTGGCTGGCAATCGCCGGGCTGGCCAGAAAGAAGCCGTCACTGTTTCCGGCAGCGTCCTTCAGCATTTTGACTGATGTCGCCACGCCGCCTTTTTGTGCGGCATCAAGGGCATGCCTGGGTGGCCGGGTGAGGTCAAACGCTTGCCATGCCGCGTCGAACAGCTGAAGAAAGCGCGTGGCGCCTGCATCGGAAGCCAGAAACAGCAGGTGCGGGCGCCGTATGCCACGCTTGTGCATCCACAAGGCCAGCGTGGCAATTTCATCCTCGGGGGCGAGTGCCATCTGGAGCAGGTTGGTCTGGTCACCTTCGGCACGGTTCAGGGCAATCACGGGAACAGGCGGGCTGCCGGTGTTCAGCAGTGCCTGTACCTGTTCACGCTCCAGCGGACCAATGATGGCATCGGCACCATTAGCGACGGCTTCGGCAACCAGTGCAGGGGCAGATACATCACTGCTGTCATAAAAACGCAGCCGAGGGCTATCGGTGCGGGTCTGGCTGTCCTGATAATACGCAGCCAGCAGACCGTCACGAATGGTCTGGGCAACCTGGGTCAGCCGTCCCTTTTGAGGCAGCAGGATGGCAACCTCATCAACAGGCGCGGCGTGGGCAGGGTTTGCCAGTCCGGTTGTCAGAGCGATCAGCAGGCCGATGCACCGGCCAATAGTGGAATACATGGGGCACACAGGGGCAATCATGCAAAAGAAGGGCGTACTGTATGTGGTGGCGACGCCTATTGGCAATCTGGACGACTGGAGTCCGCGTGCTGTTGCCACGCTGAAGGCGGTGTCGGTGGTGGCGGCGGAAGATACACGGCACTCCGGGAGGCTGTTGCAGCATTTCAATATTCCGACGCGGCTGGTGGCTGTGCATGACCATAACGAAGCCGGTCGGGTGCAGGGTTTGCTGGACCAACTGGGGCGTGGTGATGACATTGCCCTCATCTCCGATGCCGGCACGCCGCTAATCAGTGATCCCGGCTACCGGCTGGTGGCGGCGGCACAGTCGGCTGGCCTGCGAGTGGTTCCTGTGCCTGGTGCCTGTGCCGCAATTGCGGCACTGTCGGCGGCAGGTTTGCCTTCTGACCGCTTCATTTTTGAGGGCTTCCTGCCGGCAAAGACGGCAGGCCGTCGTGAGCGCCTGCAGCAACTCGCGGGGGAGACCCGCACATTGATGTTCTATGAGGCGCCGCATCGCATTGTGGAGTGCCTGCAGGACATGGTGGCGGTGCTGGGGGGTGAAAGGCGCATTGTGCTGGCGCGTGAGCTGACCAAGACATTCGAAACCGTACGTCAGTACTCACTTACGGAGATGCTGGCGTGGGTAAGCGCTGATCCGGATCAGCAGCGTGGTGAAATAGTGCTGGTGCTGGAGGGATTGCCAGAGGCCGTGGGTGAGCAGGACTGGCAGGAGGCGGACCGGGTGCTTGGCATCCTGCTGGAGGAGCTACCTGTAAAGCAGGCCGCAGCATTGGCGGCCAGCATTACCGGACTCAAGAAAAATGCGCTGTATGAGCGTGCGCTCGGTCTGAAGGGCTGATTTCCCCACGTCTTGTCCTTGTGTCCGGGTGGACTCCTGCGTAATCTCCGCGCCGGAGTCGGCCGGACGGTCGCTGCTGCCGCAAGGCAGGGGAGGAAAGTCCGGGCTCCACAGGGCAGAGTGCCAGGTAACGCCTGGGCGGCGCGAGCCGACGGAAAGTGCAACAGAGAGCAAACCGCCGAACGATGTCGAAAGACATGCGTGGCAAGGGTGAAACGGTGCGGTAAGAGCGCACCACGAGTCTGGTAACAGACCGGTACGGCAAACCCCACTCGGAGCAAGACCAAATAGGGTTCCATTTGCGCGGCCCGCGCAGGAACCGGGTAGGTTGCTTGAGCCCACTGGTGACGGTGGGCCTAGAGGAATGATCGTTCTCGACAGAACCCGGCTTACAGGCCGACTCCACTTTTTTCATTTGTGGCAGGTTTCCCTGCCATCACCCTTGCCGGCGCAATGCCGGCGGCACGCTGGCCTTTGGCAATGCGCGGGTTAAAGCCTGTTGTTTCGAGCAAGGATGACGAAATAACTAAAAATTCTTAAGAATAAATGGCGTCATATTCGGCTTTAAGACGCGTTTGCAAGCCATTGTTTTTAAAGGCGTTGATCTTTGCTGTTATTCCGCACAGTAGTTTGTAACCCATTGATTATTAATGATTTTATTGCCTCTTATAACGCCCCGGTCCTTCCTTGACGCTAAAGCCAATCGATCTCTATAGTTCGCTGCAAGTGGTGAAAAGTGCAGTTTTGTGGCGAATTCTGGAAGAAAACTCCAAGCGAGTGGATGACGCATCGTGTTCAGAGGTTACGACGAGCTCAATATGGACGCCAAGGGGCGCATCGGTTTACCGACGCGCTACCACGAGCGTGTGCTCGCTGCGTGCCAGGGCAAGTTCGTTGTCACTGTCGATCTCACGGAAAACTGCCTGGCACTCTACCCCCTGCACGAGTGGGAAACCATCGAGGCAGGCCTTGGCAAGTTGCCGGTGTCCAACCCCAATTCGCAGAAGATCAAGCGCCGGCTGATCGGTTATGCAACCGAAGTCAGTCTGGATGCTACGGGTCGCCTGCTCCTCAGCCCCGAGTTACGCGCCTTTGCTGGCCTAGAAAAGGCCATTGTGCTGACCGGCCAAGGCAAGAAGTGTGAAATATGGGACAAGCAGGCCTGGGACAAGCTCCAGGCTGAAACCGGTGTCGCAGATTTCTCTGCGCCGGAGCTTGCCGCCGCCCTCGATAGTCTGGCCTTGTAATCATGACCGCCTTCGTCCACCAGACCGTCCTCCTTGATGAGGCGGTAGTGTCGGTATTGGGAGCGCGTGATGGCGTCTATGTTGATGCTACGTTTGGTCGCGGAGGCCACACGCGGCATTTGCTGGCGCAGCTTGATGCAGATGCCCGGGTAATCGGATTTGACAAGGATCCCCAGGCGATTGCTGCGGGGCAGTTGCTGGCGGCTGAAGACGCCCGTTTTTCGATTGTTCATGAGTCCTTCGCCGATATTCTTGATGTCATTACGGCAATGGGTCTGGCTGGCAGCGTGAATGGTGTGCTGGCAGACCTTGGCGTGTCATCGCCACAGCTGGATGATGCCGAGCGTGGTTTCAGCTTCATGAATGATGGTCCGCTCGACATGCGTATGGATGTGACGCGTGGTCAAAGTGCAGCGGAATGGATTGCCGGTGTGGATGAAACAGAACTGGCACGAGTGTTGTTCGAGTTTGGCGAGGAACGGCATTCCCGTCGCATTGCGCGCGCGATCGTGAGGGTTCGTGCCGAAAGTCCCATCACTCGCACAAAACAGCTTGCTGATATTGTGGCCGAGGCGCATCCCGCCTGGGAAAAACACAAGCATCCGGCGACTCGCGCATTTCAGGCTATCCGCATTTTCATCAATAACGAACTGGGCGATATCGAACGCTTCCTGCGCGATGCTTTGCGGGTGCTGAAGCCGCAGGGCCGTCTGGCAGTCATCAGCTTTCATTCGCTTGAAGATCGTCTGGTCAAACAGTATTTCCAGAAAGAAGCCAAGGGTGATGATTTCCCGCCCGGGCTGCCCATAACTGTCGATATGCTAAAGCCGCGGCTTAAAATTATCGGCAAGGCGATTGATCCTTCGGTTGAAGAGGTCAGCGCCAATCCCCGCTCCCGCAGCGCACGTCTGCGTGTCGCTGAAAAAATTGCGGAGGCTGCATGATGTTGCAGGTAATCCGTGATTTGACCCGAAAACTGCCGGTACGCAATCAGGGAATATTTCTGGTTGGTATTGTTGTGGTGACTCTGGTCAGCTCTGCCATTGCAGTGACATTCAGTGTGCACAAGTCGCGTCAATACCTGTATGAGCTGCAAAAGCTGCAGGCAGAGCGTGATCATCTGGAGACCGAATGGGGTCAGTTGCTGCTGGAGCAGCATGCATGGGGTGCCTACGGCCGTATTGGCCGTCTGGCAACAGAGCAGCTCCAGATGCGCAATCCGGCGCCGACTGAAATCATCATGGTGCGGAAATGAACGGCACAAAGGGGCTGACTTTCGCCGGGCGTCATGCCGTCGTGGTCGTGATCATGGCTATCTGCTTTGGCGGTCTGGCGACGCGCGCGGTGTACCTGCATGTGATCGATCAGGAGTTCCTGCAGCGTCAGGGTGATGCGCGCATGCTGCGTGAAGAGCCGATTGCCGCGCATCGTGGCATTCTCAAGGATCGCAATGGCTTGCCGCTGGCAGTCAGTACGCCAGTGGTGTCGATCTGGGTGAATCCGAAAGAGGCAATTACCCGACGCCTCGATGTTCGTGCATTGGCTGTGGCGCTTGATCTGGAGCCTGCTGCGGTTGCCCGGCGCATCAAGGAAAATGGCAAGCGTGAATTCTTGTACGTGAAGCGGCATTTGTCGCCTGAAGCCGCTGAGGAAGTTCTGGCAAATGAGCTGCCAGGCGTTTATGGCATGACGGAGTACCGCCGTTTCTATCCGGAAGGCGAGGTGGCTTCGCACATCATCGGTTTTACCAATCTTGATGATGCGGGCCAGGAAGGTCTGGAGCTGGCGCTGGAAGAAAAGTTGCGCGGAGTGCCTGGCAAAAAGCGGGTTTTGCGTGACCAGAAGGGGCGCAAGGTCAAGGATGTGGCGCTGATTCGGGCAGCCCGCCCGGGGCAGGATGTGTACCTGAGCTTTGATGCGCGTACGCAGTATCTGGCGTATCGGGAACTTGCGACGGCTATTGCACAGCATGGAGCAAAAGCCGGTACGGCTGTCGCTCTGGATGTGGAGACGGGTGAAGTGCTGGCGATGGTGAACCAGCCTTCATTCAATCCCAATAACCGTACACGGCTCAAGCCGGATGAATTGCGCAATCGTGCTGTCACTGACATGTTCGAACCCGGTTCGACCATGAAGCCGTTTACGGTGGCGGTTGCAATGGAAAGCGGAAAATATTCGCCACGCAGCTTGTTCAATACCAACCCAGGCACTTATCGCGTTCATAACAAGCTAGTCAGTGATCACCAGAATTATGGCGTGATTGATCTCGGTACCATCATCACCAAGTCCAGCAATGTTGGTACGACACAGATTGCGCTGTCGTTGCCGCGTGAAGCATTGCCGACATTTCTTGGGCGCTTTGGTTTTGGCAAGAATACCGGCTCCGGCTTTCCGGGTGAGAGTGCTGGCCGTCTGCAGCCGCCGGAGCGCTGGCGCCCGGTGGAAATTGCCACCATGTCATACGGGTATGGTTTGACGACGACTGCACTGCAGTTGGCGCACGGTTACGCAACGCTGGCCAGTGGTGGCATAGCGCGACCAGTAAGCTTCACCAGGGTTGATGGGCCTGTTAAAGGCGTGCGCATCATCGACCAGTCTGTTGTCGATAAACTGATTCCGATGATGGAATCGGTTGTCACCCAGGATGGTACGGCGCTGAAGGCAGCGGTGCCTGGTTACCGCATTGCGGGCAAGACCGGTACGGCACACAAGGCTGTAGGTGGCACGTATGCCGCTGACGAATACATGTCCACTTTCGTGGGAATGGCTCCTGCAAGCCGGCCGAAGGTGGTACTTGCCGTTGTGATCGATAGCCCAAGTAATGGTCAGTATTACGGTGGTCTGGTTGCTGCACCGGTATTCTCTCGCATCATGGCCGAGACGCTTCGCCTGATGAATATCGAGCCGGATCGCAGTGCCGAGCATCTCGCGCAGCAAGGACGTTTGCCTGTTTCTCCAGCAGTAGTGGTATCGGAGGACGGCGTATGAAGACGTTGCAGATACTCTGGCCTGATGTTGCAGAAGATCACGCCACGATTGTTGTTTCCGCGCTCGCGCTGGATAGCCGGCTGGTCAGGCCTGGCATGGCGTTTGTGGCCCTGAAGGGGCATGCCCGTGATGCACGTGAATTCATTCCAGCCGTAATTGCTGCCGGAGCAGTAGCAGTGTTTGCCGAGCGGGATGACCAGTGGCCCGAGTCACAGATTATCGAAGGTATACCGGTCATTGTGGTGGATGCACTTGATCAGGTGGTTGGGCACATTGCTGCACGATTTCATGACGAGCCATCACGGCACATGAATGTGTTGGCGGTGACTGGCACCAATGGAAAAACCAGTGTGGCCAATCTTCTGGCTGGGGCGCTGACGCGTCTCGGTGATAAAGCAGCAGTATTGGGAACGATTGGTAACGGCATCTTTGGTGCGCTGGAGAAATCGACACACACCACGCTGGATGCCTTGCATCTGCAGGCAATGCTGGCCGGTTTTCATGTTGATGGTGCCAAGGCTGTCGCGATGGAAGCCAGCTCCCATGGTCTGGTGCAGGGGCGTTTGAACGGCACCAGGATTGATGTTGCATTGTTCACCAATTTGACGCGTGACCATCTGGACTATCACGGCGACATGACCGGGTATGCATCTGCCAAGGAAATTCTTTTCCGCTGGCCTGGTCTGCAGGCAGCGGTACTCAATGTGGACGATAAGGCGGGTGAGCGATATGCGTCTGTGCTGGCAAGTGACGTTCGCTGCTTGCGTTATAGCCAGTCCCCGGATACGCGTGCGGACATCCGTGCGTTGCGAATCACGCCATCCTTGAAGGGTTTGTCGATGTTGATTGCTGTCCCGGATGGCGAGTTTGCGCTGGATGTTCCGTTGTTGGGGCGCTTCAACGTCAGCAATATTCTTGCGGTGGTCGGTGGCCTGTTGGCGCTTGGTGTGCCGACTGCCGATATCGCGACTGCATTGCGCGCTGCCTTGCCGGTGCCGGGTCGCATGGAAAGCGTGATGGGGGCACATCCTACGGTAGTCGTAGACTATGCCCACACACCGGATGCCCTGGAAAAGGCCTTGCAGACTCTGCGTGAGCATGTGTCCGGACGCTTGATTTGTGTCTTTGGTTGCGGTGGTGATCGCGACATCGGCAAGCGTGCCGAGATGGGTCTGGTTGCCTCTCGCCTTGCCGATGACGTCATCCTGACTACGGACAATCCTCGCTCCGAGTCACCCGAAACCATTATTGCAGACATCCGTAGCGGTGCAGGCGAGTTCCCGGTCGTGATTGAAATTGACCGCCATCTTGCCATCCAGAAGGCCATCCACTCTGCGAGTGTCGATGACATTGTGCTTGTGGCTGGCAAGGGGCATGAGGATTACCAGGAGGTTGCCGGCGTGCGACACCCCTTCAGTGACATGCAGGAAGTCAGGGCTGCCCTGGCCTCGTGGGAGGCTGCATGAAACTTTCACAAATGGCACAGATTCTGGATGGTGAACTGGTGGGTCTGGATGCCGGTATCACCTCGTTCTCGACTGATACCCGTGCGCTGGTCGAGGGCGACATGTTCATTGCGCTCTCCGGCCCGAATTTTGATGCCAATAATTTCATTGCCCGTGCTGCTGAGGCTGGTGCCTTGGCAGCCCTTGTCAGTCGTGTTGATCCGGCTGCCGGCATTCCCCAGGTGCTGGTGGCGGATACATTTGTGGCACTTGGAAAGCTGGGGCAGGCATGGCGCGAACAGTTTTCCCTGACTCGGGTTGCCATCACCGGAAGTGCTGGCAAAACCACTACCAAGGAAATGATGGCCAGCATTTTTGAGGGCATAGGCCCGACGCTGGCAACACTGGGTAACAAGAACAATGAAATCGGTGTTCCGCTCACCTTGCTGCGCCTGAGCAGTGCACACCAGTTTGGCGTGTTCGAGCTGGGTGCTAATCATCGTGGCGAAATCGCCTATACAAGTGGGCTGGTTGCGCCGCATGCCGCCGTTATCACAAATGTCGGTGTTGCTCATCTTGAGGGCTTCGGTTCGCGTGAGGGTATTGCAGAAGCAAAAGGCGAAATTTACGGCGGGCTGACTGAAGCCGGCGTTGCTGTCATCAATCATGATGACGAGTTTGCTTCGTACTGGCGTGAACTGGCGGCTGACCGGAAGCAAATCGAGTTTTCGATGAATGCGCCTGTGACTGTTCATGCCAGTGACGTTCGCATCGGTGCCAATCGAGCCTATGCCTTCACCCTTCATCTTGGTGCTGATGCTGCAACTGTGCAGCTGCAATTACTGGGGCGTCACAACGTCACCAATGCGCTGGCTGCTGCAGCACTTGCTCATGCCTGCCATGTGCCACTGACTGCAATTGTGCGAGGGCTCGAAAATACCCGGCCTGTTGCTGGTCGACTGGTGCAGAAGTCCGGTGGCAAAAATTGTGTGGTGATTGACGATACCTACAACGCGAATCCTGCCTCGGTCAAGGCTGCGATTGATGTACTGGCAGATTTGCCTGGTCGTCGTGTGCTGGTGCTGGGGGATATGGGGGAGTTGGGCGAGGCCACTGAATCTGGCCATAAAGAAGTCGGGGAGTACGCAAGAATGAAAAAAATAGATGCGCTCTACACGGTTGGACAGTACAGCGGCTTCACCGCCAGCGGTTTTGGTGCGGATGCACGGGCATTTCAGGAAAAGCAGTTGCTCATTGAGGAGCTGGAAAAAGAGCTGGAGGGAGTTGTAACCCTGCTCGTGAAAGGTTCGCGTTCGGCCCGCATGGAGCAGGTTGTCGACGCGTTGACGGACAAGAAGGAGTCCTGATCGATGCTGCTTTGGCTGGCAGAATTTCTGGCGCAGTACCATAAAGGCTTTCTGGTCTTTCAGTACCTTACGCTGCGCGCAATGCTCGGTGTCGCAACCGCTCTGGGGCTGTCCCTGTGGTGGGGCCCATGGATGATCGAGCGCCTGCGTGCCATGAAGTTCGGGCAGGCCATTCGCACGGACGGACCCCAGTCCCATCTGGCAAAGACGGGCACACCTACCATGGGTGGCGTGCTTATTCTGGTGGCTATCGGCGTCAGTACCCTGCTGTGGGCCAACCTGAAGAATCCCTATGTCTGGGTCGTGATGGCCGTGATGGTTGTTTTTGGTGCTGTCGGCTGGGTGGATGATTACCGCAAGGTAGTAGAAAAAAACCCGCGGGGCTTGCCTGGTCGCTGGAAATATTTGTGGCAGTCGGTTGCGGGTATTGGTGCAGCGGTTTTCCTTTATCACTACGCGCGCACGCCTGTTGAAACCAGTCTTATTGTTCCGCTGTTCAAGAGCGTGGTTATTCCGCTTGGAATCTTTTACATGGTGCTGACGTACTTCGTGATTGTTGGTACCAGTAATGCCGTCAACCTGACGGATGGCCTGGATGGTCTCGCCATCATGCCAACGGTCATGGTTGCCGGTGCGCTGGCCGTGTTTGCCTACCTGACAGGCAATATCAAGTTTGCTACGTACCTGCACATTCCCTATGTCGCCGGCTCAGGTGAGCTGGTGGTGATCTGCGGCTCAATCATCGGTGCCGGTCTTGGCTTTCTCTGGTTTAACGCCTACCCCGCACAGGTATTCATGGGGGATGTTGGCGCTCTGGCTCTGGGTGCCGTGCTGGGTGTGATGGCCGTGATTGTGCGCCAGGAAATTGTGCTGTTCATCATGGGCGGTGTGTTCGTGATGGAGACCGTGTCGGTGATGTTGCAGGTTGCTTCATTCAAACTGACCGGGCGCCGTATCTTTCGCATGGCGCCCATTCATCATCATTACGAACTCAAGGGTTGGCCGGAAACCAAGGTGGTGGTCCGGTTCTGGATCATCAGTTTCATGCTGGTGCTGGTTGGTCTTTCCACGCTGAAGTTGCGGTGAAATGGCAATGATGCAATTGAACGGGCGCAATGAATTGAAGGTAGTGGTCGGTCTGGGTAAGACGGGTCTCTCCTGCGTTCGCTTTCTGAAAAGCCGGGGGTATCCGGTTGCAGTCAATGACACGCGCGAAAATCCGCCGGGTCTGGCTGAGTTGCGTGCCGAGTTTCCGGATGTGGAGATCAGTCTGGGCGGACTTGATGCCGGTTTATTGCGCCGAGCCAGCGAGATTGTGGCCAGCCCCGGTATTTCCGTGAATGAGCCGGAGCTGGTCGCTGCCAGTCAAGAATCTGGTGTGCCGATAGCGGGTGACATCGAGCTTTTCTGTCGTGAAGTGAAGGCACCTGTCATCGCCATTACTGGCGCCAATGCCAAAAGCACAGTCACCACACTGGTTGGCCTGATGGCCCGGAACGCCGGCATCAACGTTGGTGTAGGCGGCAATATCGGTTTGCCGGTGCTCGACATGCTGCGCCTTGAGGGTGAACAGCAGATGTATGTGCTGGAGCTGTCCAGCTTTCAGTTGGAAACCACGCACTCGCTGCAAGCCGCTGTTGCCGTTGTGCTGAATATCAGTGAAGACCACATGGATCGTTATGACTCCATGCAGGCTTATTGCAATGCCAAATACCGGATTTTCAGCAACTGCCGCCACTGTGTAATCAATCGTGATGATGCACTGACATCGCCGGATATCACTGCCAGCCTGCCAACGAGCAGCTTTGGTCTGGACGCGCCTGCAGCAGGCCAGTTTGGTGTGATCATCAGTGGTGGCGAGAAGTATCTGGCGCAGGGTGCCGAGTTGCTGATGCCGGTACGCGAAATGAAAATTCGTGGTGATCACAATGTAGCCAATGTTCTGGCATGTCTGGCACTGGGCCAGGCGGCAGGGTTGCCGATGCCTGCCATGCTGGAGACGCTGCGCACATTTCCAGGTCTTCCGCACCGTTGTGAACTGGTTAGCGAGAAGAATGGCATCGCCTGGTACAACGACTCCAAGGGCACGAATGTTGGCGCCACACTGGCAGCCATCAATGGTCTTGGCGCCGCGATTGACGGCAAGCTGGTCCTGATTGCCGGTGGTGTAGGCAAGGGCCAGGACTTCACGCCGCTGTCGATGCCGCTGGTTCAGTTTGCACGGGCTCTGGTGCTGATCGGCGAGGATGGGCCAAGGATTGGTGCGGCTGTTGCGGCCACTGTTCCGAAGGTAAGCGCAGTCAGCCTGATTGATGCGGTTGAAAAGTCTCGTGCACTGGCGCAATCAGGAGATGCCGTGCTGTTGTCGCCTGCCTGTGCAAGTTTTGACATGTTCAAGCATTACGAAGATCGCGGTGAGCAGTTCGTTGCTGCCGTTCATTCCGTGTGCGGAGACTGACGTGAAAGTGATGCCAGTGCCAGTAACAATGCCTGACCTGATGCGCGGTGTGACATCGCGACATTTGCTCATGCTGTCTGCCGGCATTCTCTGCTGCATCGGTCTCATCATGGTGGCTTCGGCTTCCATGGTGACTGGTGAGGCCAAGTTCGGCAGCACATTCCATTTCCTGTCGCGTCATCTGTTCTGGTTGACGGTTGCTTTTGGCGCGGGTGCTGTGACGCTGCATGTCTTTTCCGTGGCGTGGTTCCAGAAGCATGCATTCTGGTTGCTGGGCCTGGCAGGATTGTTGCTGGTTCTGGTTCTGGTTCCCGGTATCGGGCATCGGGTGAATGGCAGCACGCGATGGATTGCCCTGCCGGGCGTGACGCTGCAACCGTCGGAAATCGCCAAGTTTGCCATTGTGCTTTACATGGCGTCGTATCTGGTCAGGCGTCAGGAGGTTGTTCGCAACAGCTGGCGCGGCTTCATCAATCCAATGCTGGTGGTCGGGATTGGTGTTGTGCTCTTGCTCATGGAGCCGGATTTTGGTGCCAGTGTTGTCATGGTGTCTGCTGCCATGGCCATGCTGTTTCTTGCCGGCACACCGATGCTGACGTTTGCATCGATCTTCAGTCTTGTTGCTGCCATGGCGGTGATGCTGGTTATTTTCGAGCCTTACCGGCTCAAGCGTCTCACCTCATTCATGGATCCCTGGGCCGATCAGTTCAATTCGGGTTACCAGCTCTCACAAAGCCTGATTGCTTTTGGTCGTGGTGACTGGTTTGGCGTAGGTCTGGGCCGGAGCATCCAGAAACTTTCCTATCTGCCGGAGGCGCATACCGATTTTGTATTTGCCATTTATGCAGAGGAATTTGGTCTGGTTGGTGTGTTCATTCTGATTGCACTGTTCTGGGTGCTGATTCGCTCAATCATGCGTATCGGCCAGCAGGCAGAGCTCGCTGGACAACTGTATGGCGCTTATGTGGCTTACGGTGTTGCCGTATTGGTCGGCATGCAGACGCTGTTCAATGTTGGCGTCAACATGGGGCTTTTCCCGACCAAGGGGCTGACGTTGCCACTGGTCAGTTATGGTGGGTCGAGTCTGGTCATGGTCTTTGTGATGCTGGCGGTGGTGTTGCGGATTGATTCGGAAACCAAAGCGGCCGGTGTTGTGGCTGGCAGGGGGGCAAAAGCATGAGTGCTCCCGTGAAAAGTGTGGTTGTCATGGCGGGTGGTACGGGCGGTCATGTATTTCCTGCGCTGGCAGTTGCCGAAGCGTTGCGTGAAAAAGGCGTGCGTATCCACTGGCTGGGTACTCGCGCAGGTATCGAGGCAGAGTTGGTGCCGGCACGGCAGTTTGATATCACGTATCTCGATGTCAGTGGCGTGCGTGGTCAGGGTATTGCACGACTGTTGCTGGCCCCGTTCAAGATTGTTCGTGCCGTATTGGCGGCCATGCGCACCTTGCGTGCGGTCCAGGCAGATTGTGTGATCGGCCTTGGCGGTTATGTCACGGGCCCTGGTGGTGTGGCGGCGCGGTTACTCGGCAAGCCATTGCTGATTCATGAACAGAATGCCGTGGCAGGGTTTACCAACCGCCAGCTGTCCCGCGTGGCTACCCGCGTGCTTGAGGCATTTCCCGGCGCTTTTCCCGCCTCGCCAAAAGTGACCTGTGTCGGTAATCCGGTTCGAGCAGAAATTGCCGGTTTGTCACAGCCTGATGAGCGCTTTGCCGGGCGTACTGGCGCCTTGCGTGTCCTTGTCATGGGCGGCAGTCAGGGGGCGGTGGCACTTAACGAACTGGTGCCGGAAGCATTGTCGATAGTGGCGAAGCAGGTTGCGCTGGACATCCGGCATCAGGCGGGCAAGCGCAATATTGAAAAGGCAACTGCACGCTATAAGGACGTGGGCGTGCAGGCGGATATCCTGCCGTTCATTCATGACATGGCCGCCATGTACGCATGGGCCGATCTTGTGATTTGTCGCTCGGGCGCGCTGACGGTGTCCGAGATTGCCGCAGTTGGTGTCGGGTCTGTGCTTATTCCTTATCCGTTTGCAGTTGATGATCACCAGACAGCCAACGGCCGTTACCTGAGTGAAGCCGGTGCGGCATTGCTCTTCCGGCAGCAGGAGCTGACGGCAGAAAAACTGGCTGAAGCACTGCTGCCACTGATGAACAGGACTGCCTTGCTTGGCATGGCCCGCGCAGCCCGGTTGAAAGCCCAACCAGAATCAACGGACATGGTCGTTGCGGCCTGTCTCAGAGGTGGAAAATGAACAAGCCAGCCAGCCGTTCGAGGCTGATTGAAATCCCGGAAATGCGTCGTATCCGTCGCCTGCACTTCATCGGTATTGGTGGTGCAGGCATGTGCGGTATTGCCGAGGTCTTGCTGAATCAGGGTTACAAGATCAGCGGCTCTGACATCAAGGCAGGCAAGACAACGGCACATTTGCAGTCTTTGGGCGCCCAGGTGTTTATTGGTCATCGCGCCGAGAATATTGAGGGTGCGGACGTAATTGTTGTTTCGACGGCAATTGATATGGAGAACCCGGAGATTGCCGCAGCTCGCGAGGCACGCCTGCCTGTCGTGCGTCGTGCAGAAATGCTCGGTGAATTGATGCGTTACCGCCATGGCATTGCCATTGCCGGTACGCATGGCAAGACCACAACAACCAGCCTTGTTGCCTCCATTCTGGGGGAGGATGGTCGTGATCCTACGTTCGTGATCGGCGGTCTGCTTAACAGTGCAGGCACCAATGCGCGTCTGGGAGCCAGTCGTTATTTCGTGGCCGAAGCAGACGAAAGTGATGCGTCTTTCCTGCATCTGCAGCCGATGGCTGCGGTAGTAACCAATATTGATGCCGACCATATGGATACCTATGGCGGTTCGTTTGACAAGCTGAAGCAGACCTTCGTCGAATTCCTGCACAACCTGCCGTTTTATGGCCTGGCCGTACTGTGCGGGGATGACCCTGTGATCCACGAAATCATGCCGGATGTTGCGCGCCCGATAATCACGTATGGCCTGCAGGAAGGTAATGATGTGCGTGCTGTCGATATTAGCCAGGACGGTTTGCGCACGCATTTCACTGTGCTTCGTGCCGGACATGAGCCGTTGCCGATCACCCTGAATCTTCCGGGAATGCACAACGTGCAGAATTCACTGGCGGCTATTGCCATTGCCACTGACGAGAAAGCGTCAGATGAGGCGATTGTGCGTGCTCTTGCCGGTTTCGAGGGCGTTGGTCGCCGCTTTCAGCAGTACGGCGATTTTCCGCTGGAGGGTGGAAGTGTCTGTCTGGTCGATGACTATGGCCATCACCCCCGCGAAGTGGATGCCACCATCAAGGCGGCACGGCAGAGCTTCCCGGGGCGACGTCTTGTCATGATGTTCCAGCCGCATCGCTATACGCGTACGCGCGACTGTTTCGAGGATTTTGTGCATGTGCTGTCCACGGTTGATGCATTGCTGTTGCTGGATGTTTATAGCGCAGGTGAAAAGCCGATTGCCGGAGCGGATGGTCGTGCATTGGCGCGCAGCATAAGGACGCGCGGACTGGTTGATCCGGTATTTGTGGAAAGTGCCACGGAGCTGGGTGAATTGATGCGGCATGTCCTGCGTCCTGGCGATGTATTGCTGACCCAGGGGGCAGGTACGGTTGGTGCAGTAGCTCTGGAACTGGCCCAGCACAGCCTTTATCTGCAGGGTTGAATGAAAATGACGACTGTTGGGGAAAGCGGAAAGACGATGAATGCGCCAGTTGATGTACGTCGTTTCGGTCATGTTGCCGTGCTGTTTGGCGGTACATCGGCGGAGCGTCCTATCTCCCTGATCAGTGGCAGGGAGGTGCTCGATGCCCTTCAGGCCGCAGGTGTTGATGCGGATGCATTTGATCCGGCCGAGCGCAGTGTTGCCGATCTCGCCAAATATGATCGTGCCTTCATCGTGCTGCATGGTCGTGGTGGTGAGGATGGCTCCATGCAGGGCGTGCTCGAATTGCTGAATGTGCCTTACACCGGCAGTGGTGTACTGGCCTCTGCACTGGGTATGGACAAGGCGCGCACCAAGCTGGTCTGGCTGGGCGCAGGCTTGCCGACACCATCCTATCGTCGCCTGCATGCCGGCATGGATTTTGACAAGGTTGTGGCTGATCTGGGGTTGCCACTCATGATCAAGCCTGCCCATGAAGGTTCCAGCATCGGCATGTGCAAGGTCATGAAGGCAGATGAGCTGCCACAGGGTTATGCAACAGCGGCTGCATATGACAGCGAAGTGATTGCCGAACGCTGGATTACGGGAAGTGAATACACCGTGGTCATTCTGGGAGACCGGGCCCTGCCGGTGATCCGCCTGAAGACGGATCGGAATTTTTATGATTTCGAGGCCAAGTACCAGTCGCATGACACCCAGTACCTTTGTCCTTGTGGCCTTTCTGGAGAAAAGGAAAAAGAGTTGCAGGCCCTGGCGGTAGAGGCATTCCGCACGGTGGGTGCTCATGGCTGGGGGCGCATTGACGCCATGATGGATGAAGAGGGCCGGTTCTGGCTGCTGGAGGTCAATACCGTTCCGGGCATGACGGATCACTCGCTGGTACCGATGGCTGCCCGGGCCGATGGCATGGACTTTCAGGCGCTGGTGCTGTCAATCCTTGCCCAGACGCTGGAGGGTGCAAGCGCATGATGCAGGCATCTCGCCGCACTGTTGCCACCGAAGCCTCCATTGCCTTGCCTGGATGGGGTGCCGTGTTGCGCCCTGCATCAACACTGTTGTTGTTGCTGGCGGCGGGTGTTTTTGTTTTTGGTCTGGTGCGGACGGCCCAGCAATGGCTGGTGCGGACCCCGATAGCCTCTGTCCAGGTGGATGGGGCGCTGCATCATGTCGACAAGCGCGCGATTGCCGAGCGCCTGGCACCGGTGGTTACCGGTAATTATTTTTCGGTGGATCTGGTCGCCATTCACGATGTTGTGTCGGCCACCGAGTGGGTGGATGAAGTTCGTGTCAGCCGCCGCTGGCCCGATGGCGTGCGCGTACATATTCGCGAAAAGCAGCCGGTCGCTCGTTGGGGGCAGCAAGGCTTGATCAGCTCGCGCGGCGAGCTGTTCGCGCCATCCGTGGCCGAGGGAGTGGATGGTTTGCCGGTGTTGTTCGGGCCGGCCAGCAAGTCGATGCATGTCATGGAGCAGTATCGCGCCATGAACACGATTCTGCGCAGTCTTGGTATGACCATTGTCGAGCTTGAGTTGACGGAGCGCATGAGCTGGTTTTTGCGACTGGATAACGGCATCCGGCTGGTGATTGATCAGGTGGATACCATCGAGAAACTACAGCGTTTTGCCTATTTGTATGAGCGTCAGCTGAAGCCGGACGCCGGAAATATTGCCAGTATTGATTTACGGTACCGAAATGGCGTTGCAGTGGGCTGGAAAGTGCAAAAAAACATGAAAAACATTACGCCGAGTGTGTAATTTTTTACGCAGAAATTTTATGATTCGGGATGGCATTCTTTAAACGGAATGCCCCCGCTGAGTGGGTAAGGAAGAGATGGCAAGCGCAACGAGCAATCCGATGATCGTGGGGATCGATGTCGGCACCGCCAAGGTGGTGGCGCTGGTCGGCCAGATCAACGCCGAAGGCGAGCTGGAAATTGTCGGCGTCGGCATGAAACCTTCTCGCGGGATGAAAAAGGGCGTGGTCGTCAACATCGATCAGACTGTCCAGTCCATTCAGGGGGCAGTGGCCGAAGCGGAGCTCATGGCCGACTGTCGCATCCACTCTGCCTATATCAGCATTGCCGGTTCCCATATTGGCGGGCGCAATTCCCAGGCCGTGGTTGCCATTCGTGAGGGTGAGGTTCAGCAGGGCGATATCGAACGTGTGATCGATGCAGCCAAGTCCGGCCCCATTCCGACAGATCAGCGCATCCTGCATATCCTGCCGCAGGAATTCCAGGTGGATGACCAGGGTGATGTCCGTGACCCGCTCGGCATGTCCGGTGTCCGCCTCGAAGGCCATGTGCATCTGGTGACCTGTTCTGCCAATGCCATGCAGAACCTTGAGAAGTGTGTGCGCGGCTGTGGCATCGAGATTGACGAAGTTGTGCTGGATCAGCTCGCCTGCAGCAATGCGGTCCTCACCGAGGATGAAAAGGAGCATGGCGTCTGCCTCGTCGATATTGGCGGCGGCACCACTGATGTGGCCATTTTCAGCAAGGGCGCGATTCGCCACACGGCCGTTATCCCGATTGCGGGTGACCAGGTCACCAATGACATTGCCATGGCCTTGCACACGCCGACCCAGGATGCGGATGACATCAAGATCAAATACGCCTGTGCGGTGGCCCAGCAGGTCAATCCGGAAGACAGCATCAATGTTCCGGGCATGGGTGATCGCCCGGCCCGTCGCATGTCGCGACAGACCCTCGCAGCGGTAGTCGAGCCGCGTTATGACGAACTGTTTACGCTGGTCATGAGCGAAATTGATCGCAGTGGCTTCATGGGCAAGCTGTCGGCGGGCATCGTGCTGACCGGTGGCTCGGCCAAGATCGAAGAAGCAACGGCACTGGCCGAATCGATTTTTCATATGCCTGTGCGCATCGGCATGCCGCAGTCGCTGAAGGTTGGTGGCATGGGTGAAGTATTGCGGAACCCGATTTACTCAACAGGCGTTGGCCTGTTGATGTACGGAAGAAAGAAGTATCTGGACAGGAATATTGGTCAGGAGCCGGCACGAAGGTCGGCGCTTGATGCAGGCGAGTTCGTTCAGAAGCTCCGAGGCTGGCTGGCGCGGAATTTCTGAGTGGGTACCGGGTAAGCGGAATACCTGGCAAAAGCAACAAGAAGCAGCAAGACAAATTTTGGGCAAAGGAGAGTGAGATGAACATTTTTGAGTTGGCCGACAGTGCTCCCCAGCATGGCCGTGCAGTAATCAAGGTGGTGGGTGTGGGTGGTGGTGGCAGCAATGCTGTCCAGCACATGGTTGCCAGTGATGTGCAGGGTGTGGACTTTGTCTGTGCCAATACCGACATGCAGCATCTGTCCAAGATGTCTGCCAAGACCCTGCTGCACATGGGTGCCGGCGTTACCCGTGGTCTGGGTGCAGGTGCCAATCCTGAAGTGGGTCGTCAGGCGGCGGTCGAAGACCGTGATCGCATCCGTGAAGTGCTCGCTGGTGCCGACATGGTGTTCATTGCGGCAGGCATGGGTGGCGGCACCGGTACTGGTGGTGCACCGGTCGTGGCTGAAGTCGCAAAGGAAATGGGCATTCTCACCGTTGGTGTGGTTACCAAACCCTTCCTGTTCGAAGGCAAGCGCCGCATGGACGTGGCCGAAGCGGGTATCGAAAACCTGTCCCAGTATGTTGATTCCCTGATCACCATTCCCAATCACCGCCTGCAGGCAGTACTGGGCAAGGTCTCCATGATCGAGGCCTTCCGTGCAGCCAACAATGTGCTCAAGAATGCCGTGCAGGGTATCGCCGACATGATTCAGCAGCCCGGTGAAATCAACGTCGACTTTGCTGACGTCCGCACCGTGATGTCCGAGCAGGGACTGGCCCTGATGGGTACCGGTTCTGCCAAGGGTGAAGATCGTGCCAGGCTGGCCACTGAAATGGCCATCCACAGCCCGTTGCTGGATGATGTCCGTCTGGATGGTGCTCGTGGTGTGCTGGTGTCGATTGCTGCCGGTCCCGAACTTGGCATTGACGAGTACACCACGGTCGGTGACCTGGTGGCACAGTTTGCCTCGCCGGAAGCCACGGTGGTGATCGGTACCATCCTTGATCCGGATCTGGGCGAAGAGCTCCGCGTGACGGTTGTTGCCACCGGCCTGCCCAAGGCTGCCCGCAATGCCGCCACCGCGCCCATGCGCCTGGTTCCTGGTCAGCCTGCGCCGGTTCCGGCCAGCCAGCCAGCCCCTGTTGCAGCCACTGGTACCAGCCATGTCGTTGGCGGCAGCTATGACTACGATACCCCGGCCTATCTGCGTAACCAGAAAGTGGCTAATGGCGGAACCGCTCCGCGCTCAACGGATGCCAACCTGCTGAATATCCCTGCTTTCCTGCGTCGCCAGGCGGACTAAACCCCGTCGCCAGCCTTGCGCCGGACTGATCGGCCCACTCTCCCGATCAGTCCGGCCTTCTTCCCGATGGCCTGTTTTGCGGCGGCTGCCGTGTCTGCTACCATCGCCCCTCCTGAATCCTGAAATAATTTGTCACATGTTGCGACAGCGCACCGTAAAGAACACCATTCGCGCCAGCGGCGTGGGCCTTCACTCGGGCGAGAAGATCTTTCTCACGCTCATGGCGGCCCCGGCCGATACCGGCATTGTCTTTGTGCGTACGGATATCGACCCCCCGGTTGAATTGCCCGCCAAGGCCTTGCTGGTGAAGGATACCGCCATGGCGACCAGCCTGGTGCAGGGTGATGTGCGCTTGTCCACCGTTGAGCATCTGATGTCTGCCCTGTCCGGACTTGGCGTTGATAACGCCCGTATCGAGGTCACGGCGGGTGAAATCCCCATCATGGATGGCAGCGCCGGCCCTTTCGTGTTCCTGATCCAGGCCGCGGGTGTCGTGGAGCAGGAGGCACCCAAGCGGTTTGCCCGTATCAAGCGCCGTGTCGAGGTCCGGGACGGGGACAAGATCGCCGCGTTTGAGCCTTATAATGGTTTCAGGCTCTGCTTCACCATCGACTTTGATCACCCGGCGTTTCATGATGATCACAAGTACGCCGAGGTCGACTTCTCTACGACCTCCTATGTAAAGGAAGTCAGTCGGGCCCGCACCTTTGGGTTCATGCGCGACATCGAGTACCTGCGCTCAAAGAACCTGGCGCTTGGTGGCAGCATGGAAAATGCCATTGTGGTGGGGGATGATGGCGTCATGAACGCCGAAGGCCTGCGCTACGAGGACGAGTTTGTCCGGCACAAGATGCTGGATGCGATTGGCGACCTGTACCTGCTGGGCTACGGCATCATCGGGGAGTATCAGGGGTACAAGTCCGGACATGGCCTTAACAACCAGTTGTTGCGGGCACTTCTTGATCAGCCGGATGCCTGGGAAATTGTGACATTTGATGACGAAAGCCTGGCTCCGATTTCCTATATCAAGGCATCATCAAAATAAAGCCTTTTAAAATCAATTGATTATGTTTTTCATGGGGCTTTAGCCCCGGGATGATCCGTTCGTCCGGGCATGGGTTGCCAGAAGGCGGATGGCTTCGCTAACCTCCCCACTGCCCAAGGATTCAGCCAGCTCATTGAGCAATGCGCCTGTCTCCGGACTCAGGCGTCTGAGTGGGGCTGCCGGTTTTTCGCCGGTTGTGCGTTCTGGGCTTGTGGTCACAACCTTGATGCGTACCAGTCCGCAAAACTCGTCATG